>NZ_JBSIBZ010000004.1:0-192364 GCF_058245575.1 Streptomyces sp. UF-297
TGCCCACCCCGCCGTTCTGGGGCACCCGCGTCATCAAGGGCATCCAGCTCAAGGAGTACGCCTCCTGGCTGGACGAGAGCGCGCTGTTCAAGGGGCAGTGGGGCCTCAAGCAGGCCCGCGGCGGCCCCTCGTACGAGGAGCTGGTGGAGAGTGAGGGGCGGCCCCGGCTGCGCGGCTGGCTGGACCGGCTGCAGAGGGAGAACCTGCTGGAAGCGGCGGTCGTGCACGGCTACTTCCCCTGCTACTCCAAGGGCGAGGACCTGATCCTGCTCGACGAGGACGGCGCCGAGCGCACCCGCTTCACCTTCCCGCGCCAGCGCCGCGGCCGGTATCTGTGCCTGGCGGACTTCTTCCGCCCCGAGGAGTCCGGCGAGACGGATGTGGTGAGCCTCCAGGTCGTCACCGTCGGCAGCCGCATCGGGGAGGCCACCGCCGAGCTGTTCGAGGCCGACGCCTACCGCGACTACCTCGAACTGCACGGCCTGTCGGTGCAGTTGGCCGAGGCGCTGGCCGAGTACTGGCACGCCCGGGTCCGCTCCGAGCTGGGCATCGCGGCGGGCGACCCGGACCACCTGGACGGCATGTTCCGTACGGAGTACCAGGGCTGCCGCTACTCGCTGGGCTACCCGGCCTGCCCCGACCTGGAGGACCGCGCCAAGATCGCCGATTTGCTGCGGCCCGAGCGCATCGGCGTCGAACTCTCCGAGGAGTTCCAGCTGCACCCCGAGCAGTCCACCGACGCCATCGTGCTGCACCACCCCGAGGCGAGCTACTTCAATGCGGGAGGCCGGGCATGAGCGTGGCGCAGTCGGTCTTCGGGGCCGAAGGGCCCTCCTTCTCCTTCGAGTTCTTCCCGCCCAAGACGCAGGCGGGCGAGCGCACCCTGTGGAAGGCGATCCGCCGGGTGGAGGCGCTCTCGCCGACCTTTGTGTCCGTGACGTACGGCGCGGGCGGCTCCTCGCGCGAGCGCACCGTCGCCGTCACCCGCCGGATCGCCGAGGAGACCACCCTGCGGCCGGTCGCCCATCTCACGGCGGTCGGCCACTCGGTCGCCGAACTGCGGGCGATCATCGGCCAGTACGCGGACGCCGGTATCCGCGACGTACTGGTCCTGCGCGGCGATCCGCCCGGCGACCCGCGCGGCCCGTGGACCGCGCACCCCCAGGGGCTGACGTACGCCCGCGAGCTGGTCGAACTCGTCCGCGAGCTGGGCGACTTCACCATCGGCGTGGCCGCCTTCCCCGAGGGGCACCCGCGCTCCGACTCCGCCGAGTCCGACCTGCGGCACTTCGTCGACAAGTGCCGGGCCGGCGCGGACTACGCCGTCACCCAGATGTTCTTCGACGCCGAGTACTACCTGCGGCTGCGCGACCGGGTGGCGGCGGCCGGCTGCGACACCCCGATCATCCCGGAGATCATGCCCGCCACCGACGTACGGCAGATCCGCCGCTTCGCCGAGCTGAGCGACGCGGCCTTCCCCGAGGACCTGGCCCGCCGCCTGGAGGAGGCCCGCGACGACGCTCCGGCCGCCTACCGCATCGGGGTCGAGCACGCCACGGCCATGGCGCGGCGGCTGCTGGACGAGGGCGCGCCCGGCCTGCACTACATCACCCTCAACCGCTCCACGGCGGCCCTCGACATCCACTGCACGATCCGTTCCACCCACGTCTCGCACAGCCGGCAGTCCTGTCGGATCTGCCAGAGCCCAAGGAGCGTAAGTGTCCACTGACTTCACGGACTTCAAGGTCGCCGACCTGTCCCTGGCGGACTTCGGCCGCAAGGAGATCACCCTCGCCGAGCACGAGATGCCCGGTTTGATGGCGATCCGCGAGGAGTACGCCGCCGCCCAGCCGCTGGCCGGGGCGCGGATCACCGGTTCGCTGCACATGACCGTGCAGACCGCCGTCCTCATCGAGACCCTGGTGGCGCTCGGCGCCGAGGTCCGCTGGGCCTCCTGCAACATCTTCTCCACCCAGGACCACGCCGCGGCCGCCATCGCCGCGGCGGGCATCCCGGTCTTCGCCTGGAAGGGCGAGACGCTCCAGGAGTACTGGTGGTGCACCGAGCAGGCGCTGACCTGGCCCGGCGCGGACGGCCCCAACATGATCCTGGACGACGGCGGGGACGCCACGCTCCTGGTCCACAAGGGCGTCGAGTACGAGAAGGCCGGGACCGTCCCCGACCCGGCGAGTGCCGACAACGACGAACTGCGGGTCGTTCTGGCCCTGTTGCACTCCTCCACCCTGAACTGGACGAAGCTGGCCGCCCAGATCCGCGGGGTCACCGAGGAGACCACCACCGGTGTCCACCGCCTGTACGAGATGCACCGCGACGGCTCGCTGCTCTTCCCCGCGATCAATGTGAACGACGCCGTCACCAAGTCGAAGTTCGACAACAAGTACGGCTGCCGGCACTCCCTGATCGACGGCATCAACCGCGCCACCGATGTCCTGATCGGCGGCAAGGTGGCGGTGGTGTGCGGCTACGGCGATGTGGGCAAGGGCTGCGCGGAGTCGCTGCGCGGCCAGGGCGCCCGCGTCGTCGTCACCGAGATCGACCCGATCTGCGCGCTCCAGGCGGCGATGGACGGCTACCAGGTCACCACCCTGGACGAGGTCGTCGAGAGCGCGGACATCTTCATCACCACCACCGGCAACAAGGACATCCTGCGCGCCGCCGATCTGCGGCGCATGAAGCACCAGGCCATCGTCGGCAACATCGGCCACTTCGACAACGAGATCGACATGGCCGGTCTGGCCGCCACCCCCGGCATCGTCAAGGACGAGGTCAAGCCGCAGGTGCACACCTGGACCTTCCCCGACGGCAAGGTCCTGATCGTGCTCTCCGAGGGCCGGCTGCTCAATCTCGGCAATGCCACCGGCCACCCGTCGTTCGTGATGTCCAACTCCTTCGCGGACCAGACGCTCGCCCAGATCGAGCTGTTCACCAAGCCGGGGGAGTACCCGACCGAGGTGCACGTGCTGCCCAAGCACCTGGACGAGAAGGTGGCCCGACTGCACCTGGACGCGCTGGGCGTGAAGCTGACGACGCTGCGCAAGGAGCAGGCCGACTACATCGGCGTCCCGGTCGAGGGCCCGTACAAGCCCGACCACTACCGTTACTGACGTCACGCAACGTCACCCAGTGGCGTAAGGCAACGTCATCGACGGAGGAGAGCTGGAACTATGGTCGCCGACACCCGTGACCCAAAGCTGCCGGGGCGGCTGCTGCGCACCGAGCGGGACGCCCTGATGCCGCTGCTGCGCGCGGTGCCCGAAGAGCGGTTCGCCCTCCGTACGGCCTGCCCCGGCTGGACGGCACGCCAGGTCCTCGCCCACTGCGGCGCGGCCCTCATACGCATCGTGGAGGGCCGCCTGGAGGAGGGCGTCTTCTCGCCCGCCTCCAACGCCGCCGATGTCGCCGAGCGCGACGACTGGCCGCTGGAGCGCGTCCTGGACGAGCTGGAGCGCGGCTTCACCGAGGCCGGCGAGGTCATCGCGGCCGGGGACGGGCGCCTGGACGTGGTGGCGCTGGGCGAGTGGGTGCACGCGGGCGATGTCCGCGAGGCCTTCGGCGAGCCCGGCGCCTACGCGGGCGAGGGCACCGCCGCGGCCCTCCCCCTGCTGGCCGTGGCCTCCCGCATCCGCGAGACGCCGCTGCTGCACGCCACCCTCCCCGGGCACGACGCGCCGCTCTCCTTCGGCAACCCCGTCCAGGGCCGTCCCCCGGCCCGGCTGACCGCCGACGTCCCCACCCTCGTACGCCTCTACGCGGGCCGCCCCCTGGTCGGCACGCGCTACGAGCTGCACGGCGCGACGGAGCGGGAGCTGGTCATCTACAGCTGATCCGTCGCCGTCCTTCGCGGCTCTTCGCGACCCTTCTCGCGGCTTTTCGCGGCTTTTCGCGGCTCTTCGCGGCTCTTCGCGACGCGAGCGGCCCTGCGGGTACCTGCCCGCAGGGCCGCTGTGCGCTCCGTGCGCCCCAGGTCACGCAGTCTCCACGACCTGGAAGGCCTCCGCCAGGCGGCCCGGCGGCAGGCCGCCCGCGCGGGCGTGCTCGGTGAGCCAGGTGCGCAGCAGGCCCGCCAGGTCCTCCAGGTGGGCGGTCTGGGAGGTGTGCAGGCGCAGCGCGTCGACCTTGCGGTCGAAGACCGGGGTGACATCGACGTACTGGTTGGGGTGGGGCCCGGTCATCAGCCACAGCTCCGGGACGGTCCAGGGGGCCAGGCCCTCGGACTTGAGCAGCTCGGGGTGGGCGAAGGGGTTGCGGGACTCGGGGTAGATCGCGCGCAGCGCGGCGTCGCCGACGGCGCGGTGGTCGGGGTGCAGATCGGCGAGCCGGGACCAGTTGATCTCGGGGCTGGGGATGACGGCACGCTGCGGGCGGACCTGGCGGATGACCCGGCACAGGTCGCGGCGGAGCGCCACGCTCGGCTCGACACGGCCGTCCGGGTAGCCGAGGAAGCGGACGTCCTGGACGCCGCTGAGCTTGGCCGAGTGGGTCTGCTCGGCGCGCCGCAGGTCGGCCATGGCCTGCCGGGGCAGCTTCTCGTCGTAGCCGCCGGCGCCGCCGTCGGTGACGATGCAGTACGTGACGCGGGTGCCGTGCGCGACCCAGCGCATCACGGTGCCGCTGACGCAGAACTCGATGTCGTCCGGATGCGCGGCCACCACCAGAAGGCTCTCGGGGGCGCCGTGTTCGGGACCGGTGGGACCTTGGCCGAAGGAGCCGGTGGGGCCGGTTCTGGAGACGTCCATGGAACAAGGCTGTCGGCGCCGGGCACACCGCAGCAATAGGGCGCCGTGGCGTATTCACGTCACGGCGTGACCGCGCAGTCGAATCTCCCGCAGTATTTCCCCGGACCTCTGCAACGATGAACTCGGGATGGAATCCTGGAGCGAGTGTTCCGCGATTTGCCTGCCCAACAAGGGAATTGACGGACTACTTGACAGACTATTCGCGTCGAGTTGCGGCGCGGAAGAATACGGCTTTCCCGGGTCCGGCCCGAGTGGGGAGAAGACGAGGATGAAGTTCGATCAGCTGCGTGTGGTGGTGACGGGAGCGACCCGTGACTTCGGGCGGGCCCTGGCCGTCGGATTCGCGCACCTGGGGGCCGAGGTGTACGTCGTGGCCCACACCGTCGAGGCGGCCGAGCGCACCCGCACCAACGTCATGGGCTCGGCCCGCGACCGTATCCACGCCTTCGGCTGCGACCTGAGCCGCCCCGCCTCGATACGGGAGTTCGCCCGCCAGGTCGCAGAGCGCACCGACCGCATCGACCTGCTGGTCAACAATGGTGCGCGGTGGCTGGACGGCGCCCGTATCGAGGACGCCTCGGACGCGGAGATCGTCGAGGCGATCGAGACCACGGCGGGCGGCACGGTGCTGATGGTCAAGCACTTCCTGCCGCTGCTGCGCCGCTCCGCCCGCCCCGACATCGTCAACATGGTCTCGGTGTGGGGCGGCGGCCAGGAGAGCCACGGTGCCTCGCCCGCGCACGAGGCCTTTTACGCGGCGAAGAGCGCACAGGCCGGATTCTCCGACATCCTCGCCCGGCGGCTGCGTTCGGACGGTATCCGTGTCTTCTCCCTCTACCCGCCGGATTTCGGCACCTACGATCCGCGGCTGTCGGAGTGGGACAGCACGGGACAGAGCGCCCGGCCGCCGTACCCGTCCGCCGACGAAAAGCTCACCACCCAGGCCCTCTTCGAATGCATCGTCTACGCGGTCGAGCAGCCCAGGGACTGCTTCATCCGCTCCTTCCATTTCGAGCCCCGCTGATATTCCGGCCCCGGTCGGGGCCGATCCGATCAGCCCGCCCCGCCCCAGCGCCGCAGCGCAAGGAGGTCCGACCATGAGTACGCCGTTCTGGATCACCGCGACCCCGCCCGCCACCGACGGTGAGCTGCACATCGGCCACCTGGCGGGCCCGTACGTCGCCGCGGACGTGCTCAGCCGCTACCTGCGCGCCGACGGACGGGAGGTGCTGTTCACCACCGGCACCGCCGACCACAGCTCCTCGGTCCAGGCGCGGGCGCTGCGCGGCGGGCGCAAGGCCGAGGAGGTCGCCGAGGGCTATCACGCGGCGATGACCGCCGACTGGCTGCGCTCGGGCGTGCGGTTCGACCGCGTCCTGCAGCCGCTGCGTGACCACGGATACCAGCGCTGGGTCAGGGAGTTGTTCCGCGAGCTGCACGCGCAGGGCGTCATCGTCGCGCGCACCCGGCCCACCCCCTACTGCGAGCCCTGCGGGCGCTGGCTGCACGGCGCCCATGTCAACGGCGGCTGCCCGCACTGCGGCACGGCGGGAGAGGGCGGGCTGTGCCGCGCGTGCGCCCGCCCCAACGACGGCGGCGATCTGATCGACGCCTGCTGCGCGCTGTGCGCCACCCCCGTCCGGCCGCGCCGCTGCCGCCGGCTGTACGTATCGCTGGAGGCCTTCCGCGAGCCGCTGGCCGAACACTGGCTCTCGCGGGACCTGCCGCCGCGGCTGGCCGCCCTGTGCGAGGGCCTGCTGGAGGACGGCCTGCCGGACGTGGCGGTCAGCCAGCCCGGCGAGTGGGGCATCACCGTGCCCGTCGAGGAGTTCGCCGGGCAGCGCATCGACCCCGGCTTCGAGGCCGCCGCGATGCATCTGTACGGCTCCGGGCACGAGTGCCGTCGGCTGCCCGAACGGGCCGTGCACTTCTGCGGGTTCGGGCACTCCTTCTGCCACGCCGTCCTGCTGCCCGCCGTCCTGATCGCCCAGGGCGTCAAGCCCGAGCAGGACTTCTGTGTGAACGAGGACTGCCGCATCGGGGGCGAGACCGTCACCAGTGGCGGCGCGCACGCGGTGTGGGCGCTGGACCTGCTCACCGAGTTCGGCTCGGACACCCTGCGCCGGCACGTCTTACAGGCCAGGCCCACCGGACGCCGCACCGACTTCGACCGCACGGAGCTGGCGCACACCCGCCGGCAGCTGGAGCGCGGCTGGAACGGCTGGCTGGCCCGGCTGTTCGGCGCGGTGCGCGAGGAGTGCGGCGGACTGGTGCCCGACGTCGCGCCCGGCGGCTCGGGGTGGCAGGTGGCGCGGCGGCGGCTGGCCCGCGCGGCCCAGGACCTGCGGGACGCGTACGGGCCCGAGGCGTTCGACCCGCGGCGCGCGGTGGCCGTCCTGGACGAGGTCGTCGGCTCCATCGCCGACTTCGGCCATGTCAACGCACACGAGCGGCGGCGCACCAACGGCACCGACCGCCATCTGCCCTCCCTCGCCGCCCAGTTGGAGGTGGCCGCCGCGCTGACCGCCTGGGCGCGCCCGGTGATGCCCGAGGGCGCCGACCGGCTGGCCGCCGCCCTGCGGATCGCGCCGGGCGGGGCGGTCACCGAGGACGCGCTGGCCGCCCCCGCCCCCGGCACTCGTCTCGCGCCGCCGTCGGGGCCGGTCTTCGGCTTCTGACCCGTACGTGCCGTACGCCCTTATGGCTCAGGCCAGTTGTACGACCGGCAGGGCCCGCACGTACCGCACACGCCGTATCCGCAGCGCCCGCGCCCCGCGCATCGCCATGCTCAGCGTCCACACCTCGCCCCTGCACCAGCCCGGCACCGGCGCCGCTCGCGCCCGGCGTACACGTCCGCCATCTGCCCGCGGGGCCACGCGGCGCCCTGCCCAAGGAACAACTGCCCGCCCGCATGACGGAGTTCTCCCTTTCCCTGCTGCGCGCCGCCTCCGGACCGGCCCGGCCGCCCGTACGACATCGTGCACTCCCACTACTGGCTCTCCGGGCAGGCCGGGCGGCTCGCCGCCGCCCAGTGGCGGGTACCGCTGGTGCACACCATGCACACCCTGGCCCGGGTGAAGAACGCCGCGCTCGCCGACGGCGACACCCCCGAGCCACAGCGGCGCATCCACGGCGAGCGCGCCATCGTCGCCACCGCCGACTGGCTCATCGCCAACACCCCCTTTGAGGCGGCCTCGTTGGCGGAGCTGTACGGCGCGGACCCGGACCGCACCGATGTCGTACGGCCCGGCGTCGATCTGCGCGCCTACCACCCGGGGGACGGCAGGCGGGCCGCGCGGGCGCGGCTGGGGCTGCCCCGCGACGCCTTCGTGCTCGTCGCGCCCATGCGGCGGGCGGCATATCGGTACGCCGCGGAATCGGGCTGGGGCGTGACGGCGGCCAAAACACTCGCGGTCTACGGGCGTTGCTCTCTTTCGGGTGGCCAAAACATAGGGCCGCGGAAAGAGCGGGAGGCATTGTATGTCACATCGGCCGGGTCGCGCTGACGCGTATGCGCCATGGCGGATATGCGTCTCGCCCGTCAGTGGATTCCCGTTCCGGGGCGGGCAATTATCTAGGTGTCTTCACACGATGTGGGGCACCGTTGATTTCCGCTTCCTGGAGGAATGATGTTCAGCAGTACCGCATCCGCCGCACCGATCATGGGGGCCCGCCGCGCCGCCTGTACGGACACGGCGAACGGGTCCGGCAGCGAGTGGCCCCTCACGCCGTGCGGCAGTCGGGACACCGTCCTTTGAAAATCATCTCCGCGGCGTCGATGCGCCAGGCGCTGAGGCTGCCCCGGGGCACCGGTGGCGCCTCGGTCTCCACATTGTCCACCCGGCCGCAGCCGACGCACAGCGCATGCTGGTGCGGCTCCATGGGAATTTCGAATACGGCGGGCCGGCCCGGCCGCTCGAATTTCGTGACGAGCCCGGTCTCCTGGAAATGCCGCAGCATTTCGTAGACCGCCTGACTGGTGAGCGTGCCCAGCTTTTCACGGGCGGCAGCGGTGACCGATTCCACGTCCCAATGGCCGCCCGAGGAAAGCACCGTGAGAACTTCCAGGCGCGGCCCCGTCACCCGCAGCCCGGCGTCCCGCAATTGCTGGATCACCGTCTCGCGGTCCGTCAGCACCGTGTCGCGCGCCATGTCCCCGCCGTCCGGTCGCACCAAAACTTTGCGCGCATCGTACCTCTTGTCCCCTCACCGGGGCCGGGCGCGCCGGGCGCCGCTCAGTCCAGCCAGCCCAGCCGGGTGGCGCGTACGCCCGCCTCGAAGCGGCTGGTCGCCCCCAACTCCTGCATCAGTTCCGACAGCAGCCGGCTGACCGTGCGCAGCGAGACCCCCAGATTGCGGGCGATCTTCTCGTCCTTCATGCCGGAGGCCAGCATCCGCAGCGCCGCCCGCTGCTGCTCGGACAGGCCGTCGCCGCCGCGCTCGGGGCTGGGCTGCTCGCCGTACTGCGTGGCGGTGTGCCAGCAGTGCTCGTACAGCGCCAGATAGGAGCGCACCAGCGCCGGGCCGCGGGCCAAAATGGCGCCCTCGGCGGGGTTTTCGGGGTTCACCGGCAGCAGCGCGAACTGCTGGTCGGCCAGGATCATGTTCATCGGTACGACGGGGGAGAGGCGGATCTCCACGCCCAGCTCGACCTTGCGCCGGAAGTACTCCGCCTGCTCCGGGACCGAGGTGAAGCGCTGGTTGTAGATGGCCCGTACGCGCACGCCGTTCTCCAGCTGGCGGCGGTCGCGGTTCAGCGCCCGCTCGGGGAACTCCCGCTGGAGCGCGCCCGGGTGCATCGAGGCCTGCTCGTGCCGGACGACGTCGGAGATGTCCTCCAGCACCTGCTGGATGCGGCGGTAGTCGGTGAGCACCTCCACCTCCACCGCGGCCTGGGTTATGGTGCCGGCCCGCAGGAAGCGGGCGGCCAGCGCCTCCAGGGCGCCGTAGGAGCGGTCGGCCTGCGCGAGGTGGTCGCGCAGCCGCAGCTTCTCCTTCTCCAGCAGCCGCAGCAGGGCGATTTCGGGGTCGATGACGGCCACCGCGTCCGACTCGGCCTCCGGCGTGGTGCCGGACTGCACGGCCAGACGGCTGTCGTGGGTGGAGCCGGTGGGGACGATCAGACCGAGGTCGAGCAGCTCGGTGCGGCAGCGCTCCTGTTCCTCGGGGGACAGGCCGAGTTCGGACAGCACGTCCGTCAACCCCGAGGCCCCGCGCGAGCGCAGGGCTTGATAAAGGGAGAGGGTGAGGTCGGTGTGCCCGCTTCGTCCCCCGGAACCGGTTCTGGTCACAGCGCAGCAGACCCCCCTCGTCATCCTCAGAGCCGCCCTGCCTGACATTGTCACAAATGCAACGAGGGTTCGTCTCCCGTTGATCGCTGTGTGATGTGAGTCACGTACGGCGCACGGGAGTTGAGGAGGGGCGGCGAGGGTGGGGTCAGGGGCGCCGCGTACGGCAGACCAGCAGGACGCTGTGGGTGCGCTCGTCGATGCGGCGGCAGCGGCGGTCGGCGATGCGCAGACCGGCCGCGCGCAGGTCACGGGCCAAGTGCCCCTGGTCGACGATCCACTTGTCGGTGCTCAGCACCGCCCGGCGCACCCGGCCGCCGGCGCCCCGCGCGGGCCGGTACTCGCAGTGGTAGGAGATCCGCTCGCGCATCGTGGCCGCATCGAAGCGCTGCCGGGCGAGCACCCGCTCGCCGACCCCGTCGAACCGCGGCACCTGGAAGGCCCAGCTGCGGCAGGGGTGTTGGGCCAGCTCGGTGGGGTCGTGCGCGGTGTAGTCCAGCGCCAGGGCGCCGTTGCTGCCCAGGTGGGAGGCGATCTCATGCAGCAGCGCGGCCCGCGCGGACGGCGCGACGGCGCTGACCATGGTGCCCGCCAGCAGGGCGAGTTGGTAGCGGCGATCCAGCCGCAGCCCCTCCAGGTCGGCGGCGGTGGTCGCCAGCAGCCGGTGCACCCGCGGGCCGCTGCGCAGCGCCCAGCTGCGCAGCCGGGACAGGCTCGCCCCGTCGCGGTCCACCGCCTCCACGAAGAAGCCGTGCCGGGCGAAGGGCACCGCCAGCCGCCCGGCCCCCGCCCCCAGATCCAGCACCGGTCCGCCACAGGCCCTGGCCAGATCCAGGTACGGCACGATGTCCGCACTGTGCGGCCCCAGCAACGCGTCGTGCAACCACCCCGACTCGACGTCGTGCGCCGCAACCGACTCCAGCCCGGGCAGCCGGGGCGGCGCGTCGGTTGTTGTGTGCATCGCTCCTCCAGGGGCTTGGGGCCCCGTAAGGGGCGCGGGACGGTGTCGATATGCGGCTCCGCCGCGTGGGCGCGACCAGCCACCGACGGCCCGCAGTCGACCTGCTGCTCGTCCCTGAAGAGCGTGTCGCGAGCAGGGGCCGCCGGGCCAGCCGTACGGCCTGCGCATCCGCGCCATCGCGTGGATCTGCCACGTCCGTACGCCCCTTGGGCGGGCTCAGACCGTACGCATCCAGCGGGTGCCCGCCGGCGCGGCGGGGCCGAAGCCGAGCGCGCGGTAGAACGGCACCGCGGGGTCGTCCCCGCGTGGCAGTGACACGGACTGCCGCCCCGCCCCGTGCTTGGTCATCCGCAGCGTGACGGCGTCCAGCAGCCCGCTGCCGATGCCCTCGCGGCGCCGCGCGGGCGCCGTGCACAGGCAGTACACCTCGCCCTCGCCCGGTGTGGGCACACCGCCCGCCGCCGCGCCGACGACGGCGCCGTCCTCGGCGGTGGCCACCAGCCAGCCCAGCCAGCCCGGCGCGCCGCCCGGAATTCCGATTTCCGCGCTGATACGGGGAAGTGCGCAATGCTGCGCCACCAGCCGCCCCACGGCCGTACTCCCGAAATGTTCCGTATAGCTGTCGCGGATGACTTCGGCCAGCAGCCGGGATAGGGCGGGCGCCTCGGCCGGGACCGCAGGGCGTACCTCCACCGGGCGCATCTGGACAGTACCTCCCCCGGGGCGGGCTCGCCCTTACCTGACCGGCAACGGGCCGCGCAAGGCCCGACAACTGCCTTAACGATAGCCGTGAATTTGCTTTGCAGGGCCCCGAATGCAATCTACGAAATTACTTAGTAAATCAGTAGTGCGAGGGAATCCAGGGCGGCTTTATCCGCTTTACCCGCCCACCGAACAGCACGCCGAGACGAGCGGCGCGACGGCGCCCGCCGCCGCGAAGACGGCGAACAGCCCGTGGAGCACGGGGTGTCCCCTGCGGCGCGGCGCCAGGATGCGCCGCATCCGCACCACGGCGGAGGGCCCGCCCGCCGCGAACGCCTCGCGCGGCGCCTGCGCGACGGCCATCGCGTACAGCGCGGTCGCCAGCGCGTCCCGCGAACACCGGCGCAGCGCACGGTCGTCGGCGGCCATCTCCAGCAGCAGCGGCACCTCGGTGCGTACGCGCCGGGCCAGCGGCAGCCACCGGAAGGTGGCCGCGAAGGCGGCGGAGGCGGCCACCAGGAGGTGGTGGCGGCCCGAGATGTGCGCGCGCTCGTGCGCCAGGGCGGCCTCCAGCTGGGCCGCGGTCAGGGTGCTCAGCGCGCCCGAGCTGACGATGATCTGCGGAGTGCGGCCCGGCAGGCAGTACACGGCCGGCACCTCGTGCTCCAGGACCACCGCGCGCAGCCGCGGCTCGTGCACACCGACCAGCCGCAGGAGTTCGGCGTGCCGCCGCCGCGCGCGGCGGGCCCGCAGCAGCTCCCGTACGAACACGGTGCCGGGCGCCAGGAGGACCGCCGCGGCCGCCGACAGCGCCGCCAGCTCTGGCCCGCTCGGGCTGAACAGCTGCGAGAGCGAGGGAAGTTCGTGATGGGAGGCGCTCCAGGGCATGCAGGCCGTCAGCACCTCCAGCATCCGGTGGCTGCTGTCCATCGGCAGGATCAGCTGCACCAGCGACATCGCCACCGACGCGGTGAACGCCAACGTCAGCCCGCACCACACGGCCGCCGCCAGCGGGGGCGCCTGATGCGTCCAGCGGGCCCGCCCCAGCAGATACGGCGCCAGGAAGCCGGTGGCCAGGGCGAGTCCGAGGGGCGGCAGGAGGTGGTGGCTCAGGTTCACGGACAGCCCTCCGCGCCGGTGCCGCCCAGCGAGCGCAGCGCCGCGTCCAGGGCCTGGACGTCCTCGCGGGACATGTGCTCCACGAAGCGCAGCAGGGCCGCCTGGCGGTCCTGGCTGTTGCCGAGCGCGTCGCGCATCAGGGCCGCGGTGTACTCCTCGCGGCTCTGCTGCGGCTCGTACACCCAGGCCCTGCCGACCTTCTCGCGGCGCAGCCAGCCCTTGCGGTGGAGGATGTCGGCGACCGTCATCACGGTGGTGTAGGCGACGGCCCGGGTGCGGTTGATGTCGTCGACGATCTCGCGGACCGTGGAGGGCCGCTGCCAGCTCCACAGCCGGTCCATTATTTCGGATTCCAACTCGCCCAGCCGGCGCACGGTCTCCCCCTCCTCGGACCTTGGTGGTTCGGGATGTGGCACATCGTACGGCGCGTGCCGTACGGGCAGCGGAGCTCGTACCGGCCCTTCGCCCCGCATACCCCCAAGGGGTACCGTGCGGTCATGTTCTCCTTCACGAAAGAGATCGACCTCAACGGCCTCGGCCGCAGCGCGAGTACGACGGACCGCCCCTGCGCGAAGGTCTGCGGCATCGGCTCGGCCGAACTGGTGCTGCTGCGCCAGGTGCTCGGCCTGTGTCTGCGCCTGAGCCTGCGGCTGTCCGCCGACTGCCCCTCGCACAAGGGCGGTTGACTCCCTCCCGTTCTCCCATCACGCCCGTACGAGCCGGGCGATCGCCTTGGACGCCTCGCCGACCTTGGCGCTCGCCTGGTTTCCGCCCAGCCCGATCGCCTGCCGTACACAGGAGTTGAGGTGCTGGTCGAGCAGGGTGACGGCGAAGGCCTGCAGCGCCGCGCCGGCGGCGGAGACCTGGGTGAGCACGTCCACGCAGTAGGTGTCCTTCTCCACCAGCCGCTGCAGGCCGCGGATCTGGCCCTCGATGCGGCGCAGGCGCCTGACCGCGTCGTCTTTGGCATCCTCGGCGCGCTGCTGGGTATCGGTCCGGTCGGCCACGGTGACCTCTCTTCCTCGCGCTCCGAAGTGTCCGGAGCAGAAGTGTCCGAAGGAGGGCAGGGGGCCCGGCGGCGGTCACCGCCGGGCCCGTCGGCCCCGCCTGTGTGTGCCCCGGTGGGCCGCCGGCTCAGCGGATCGCGGAGCGGAAGCCCCGCAGCCGCAGGCTGTTGCCGACCACGAAGACCGAGGAGAAGGCCATCGCGGCACCGGCGATCATCGGGTTGAGCAGGCCGGTGGCGGCCAGCGGCAGCGCCGCGACGTTGTAGGCGAAGGCCCAGAACAGGTTGGACTTGATGGTGCCCAGCGTCTTGCGGGAGAGCCGGATGGCGTCGGCGGCGGCGCGCAGGTCGCCCCGTACGAGGGTGAGGTCACCGGCCTCGATGGCGGCGTCGGTGCCCGTGCCCATCGCCAGGCCCAGGTCCGCCTGGGCCAGCGCGGCCGCGTCGTTGACGCCGTCGCCGACCATCGCCACCGAACGCCCCTCGCCCTGAAGGCGCTTGACCACATCCACCTTGTCCTGCGGCATGACCTCGGCGATCACCTCGTCGATGCCGACCTCGCGGGCCACCGACTCGGCGACGGCCTTGTTGTCGCCGGTCAGCAGGATCGGGGTCAGGCCCAGCGCCCGCAGCCGCTGGATGGCCTCCGGGCTGGTCTCCTTGACCGCGTCCGCGACCTCCAGCACCGCGCGGGCCTCGCCGTCCCAGGCCACCGCGATGGCGGTGCGCCCCGCCGCCTCGGCCTCGGCCTTGGCACGCGCCAGGTGGAGGGGCAGCTCCATCGCCCACTCGCCGAGCAGCTTGTCGCGGCCCACCAGGACGGCGTGGCCGTCGACGACGCCCTGGACGCCCAGGCCCGGGACGTTCTGGAAGTCCTCGGGGACCGGCAGGGTGCCGACCTTCTCTGCCGCGCCGGTGGCCACGGCCTGGGCGATCGGGTGCTCCGAGGCGTGCTCCAGGGCTCCTGCCAGCCGCAGTACGTCGGCCTCCGCCACGCCGTCGGCGGTGTGCACCGTACGCAGCGTCATCCGGCCCGTGGTGACCGTACCGGTCTTGTCCAGGACGATGGTGTCGACCTTGCGCGTGGACTCCAGGACCTCGGGTCCCTTGATCAGGATGCCGAGCTGGGCGCCGCGGCCCGTGCCGACCATGAGGGCGGTGGGGGTGGCCAGGCCCAGGGCGCAGGGGCAGGCGATGATCAGGACCGCGACGGCGGCGGTGAAGGCGGCGGTCAGGCCCGCGCCGTTGCCGAGCCAGAAGCCCAGGGTGCCGAGCGCGAGGGCGATGACGACCGGGACGAAGACCGCGGAGATCTTGTCGGCCAGGCGCTGGGCCGCGGCCTTGCCGTTCTGCGCGTCCTCCACGAGCTTGGCCATACGGGCCAGTTGGGTGTCCGAGCCGACCCGGGTGGCCTCCACGACCAGCCGGCCGCCCGCGTTGAGCGTGGCACCGGTGACGGAGTCGCCCGCCGAGACCTCGACCGGGACGGACTCGCCGGTCAGCATGGAGGCGTCCACCGCCGAGGAGCCCTCGACGACGGTGCCGTCCGTGGCGATCTTCTCGCCGGGGCGTACGACGAACCGGTCGCCGACGGCCAGCTCCGAGGTGGGGATGAGCTCCTCGCGCCCGCCCCTCAGGACGGTGACCTCCTTGGCGCCCAGCTCCATCAGGGCCTTGAGCGCCGCGCCCGCCTTCCGCTTCGAGCGGGCCTCGAAGTAGCGCCCGGCCAGGATGAAGGCGGTGACGCCGGCCGCGGCCTCCAGGTAGATGTTGCCCGCGCCGTCGGTGCGGGCGATGGAGAACTCGAAGGGGTGCGTCATGCCGGGCGTGCCCGCGCTGCCGAAGAACAGCGCCCACAGCGACCACAGGAACGCGGCGATGGTGCCGACCGAGATCAGGGTGTCCATGGTGGCCGCGCCGTGCTTGGCGTTGGTCCAGGCGGCCTTGTGGAAGGGCCAGGCGGCGTAGGTGACCACCGGCGCGGTCAGCGTCAGCGACGCCCACTGCCAGTACTCGAACTGCAGGGCCGGGGCCATGGCCATCGCGATGACGGGTACGGCCAGCGCCCAGGCGGCGATCAACCGCTGGCGCAGCGGCCGCAGTTCGGCCTCCGCCTCGTCCTCGCCGCCCGCGTCCGCGTCCGCGGCGCCGCCGGTGCGGGCCGGGGCGGGCTCCTTGGCGGTGTAGCCGGTGGCCTCGACGGTGGCGATCAGGTCCTGGACCGCGATGTCCTCGCGGAAGGTGACCTTGGCCTTCTCCGTGGCGTAGTTGACGGTGGCCTCGACACCGTCCATCCGGTTGAGCTTCTTCTCGATACGGGCGGCGCACGAGGCACAGGTCATGCCGCCGATGGCGAGTTCGACCTCGGCGGCGCTGGGGGTCGTGGTGGTCATCACGTGCTCCTCGAAAAATGCTGGAGGGCGGGTGGGGCGGGGCCGGGCCGAGGGGCCCCGCCCGCGACGCAAGGCGGGGAGTGGGAAGGAAGACGAAAGAAGGGGAAAGAAGGAGGGGGCGCGGGGTCAGGCGCGGCCGGCGAAGTCGTAGCCGGCGTCCTCGACGGTGTCGGCGATCCGCGCGTCGTCCGGCTCGCCGTCGGTGGTGACGGTGACCAGGCCCGTGCCGATGCCCGCCTCGACCGTGCGGACGCCGCCCAGGCCGCCGAGGGCGGTGGTGACCACGCCCTGGCAGTGGGCGCTGTCGACGCCCTGGACCCGGTAGGTGGTGGTGACGCTCTGGGGAGTGGACATCGGGGCTCCTCACCGGGACTGGATACCCAGGGGGGGTATCGGTTCGTTGCCTCAATGTATACCCCCCTGCCGTATGTGGCGCAAGGGTGGGGCCGGGGTTGACTTAATACCCCTGGGGGGTATGTTTTGCTGTGTGTGAGCCGCCATCGGGAGCGGCCCCGCCCGAAGGAGACCCCCATGCACACCGGAGTGAAGATCACCGCCTTCGCCGCCGCGCTCGCCGCGACCTTCGGCACCGCGTACGGGGTGGGCACGGGCCTGGACCCCGTCGTCGCCGAACAGCCCGCGCGGCACGGCGGCCACGGCGGCGAGAAGCAGAAGGAGGACGGCGGGGGAGGGCCGGGACACGGCGGGCACGAGACCGCCTCCGCCGCGGCCGGCGGCCTGCAGATCTCCGAGGGCGGCTACACCCTCGACCTGAAGACCCCGCGGCTGGCCGCCGACGAGCCCGGCCGCATCAGCTTCGCCGTGAAGGACGCCAAGGGCCGCAACGTCACCGCCTACCAGCGCGAGCACGGCAAGGAGCTCCACCTCGTCGTCGCCTCGCGCGACCTGGGCACCTACCGCCATCTGCACCCCACCCGCGCGGCCGACGGCACCTGGTCCACCCCCGCAGAACTCCCCGAGGCGGGCGGCTACCGCGTCTTCGCCGACTTCAAGCCGGCGACCAAGGGCGCCAAGGGCGTCACCCTCGGCGCCGACCTCGCCGTCTCGGGCGCGTACGAGCCCGCCGCGCTGCCCGCGGCCGGCGCCAGTGCCGAGGTGGACGGCTACACCGTCACGCTGAAGGGGGCGCTGCGCCCGGGCGCGGCCGGTGAGCTGAAGCTGTCGGTGGCCAAGGACGGCAAGCCCGTCACCGACCTGGAGCCCTACCTCGGCGCGTACGGCCACCTGGTCGCGCTGCGCTCCGGCGACCTGGCCTATCTGCACGTCCATCCCAACGGCGCGCCCGGCGACGGCAGCACGAAGCCCGGCCCCGAGGTGTCCTTCACCGCGACGGCGCCCAGCGCGGGCGCGTACCGCCTCTTCCTGGACTTCCAGCACAACGGCACGGTCCGCACGGCCGCCTTCACCGTGCACGCGGGCGGCCACGGGGGCGGTGGCGCGCAGGCCGGTACGGGTGCCGGCGCGGACTCCGGTACGGACAGCGGCGCCGGATCGGGCGGCGGTCACCGGCACTGACCGCCCGCGGGCCGGGCGGCGGCGCCCGCTTGCCGCCCGCGACTTTGCTCGGTTGTTCCCCACCGGAGGCCGCTGACCCCTTACTCTGGACATTGGACTAGACCTCTCGGCCCCGGCGTCCCCCGTCGGCGCCCGGCGCCCGGCGTCCGCAGGTCCGGTCCCCAACCAACTTCCTCAAGGAATGGGGTCACATGACCGAGCGCGCACTCCTGGAGGTGATCGCCCTCGACGCGCAGGACGCGATCGCCGCTCAGGCCGGCGGGGCGGACCGCCTCGAGCTGGTCACCGACATGGCCGCCGACGGGCTGACCCCGTCGCGCGAGACCTTCGCGGAGATCAGGGCGGCGGTCGACATCCCGCTGCGGGTGATGCTGCGTGCGGCGGACGGATTCGCGGCGGGCGGCCCGCAAACCGTTGCTGCGCTGTGCGCCCGGGCCGCCGAGCTGCGGGCGGAGGGCGCGCGGGAGTTCGTCCTGGGATTCCTGACGCCGGACGGGCAGCCGGACCTGGAGGCCGTACGCGCCCTGGCCGAGGCCGTCGACGGCTGCCGCTGGACCTTCCACCGCGCCGTGGACCGGGCCGCCGACCGCGACGGTCTGCGCAAGCAGCTCGCCGGGCTGCCGGGCCTGGACACCTACCTCACCGCGGGCTCCGCGCGGGGCGTGGCCGACGGCCTGCCCACGCTGGTGGCCGAGGCGGCCCGTACGGCCGCCGCCGAGCCGGGCTACGAGCCGCGCATCCTGGTCGGCGGCGGCCTGACCCTGGAGCATCTGCCGCGGCTGCGCGCGGCGGGCCTGGACGCCTTCCACATCGGGGGTGCCGCCCGGCCGGACGGCTGGTCGGCGCCGCTGTCCGCGGACGCGGTACGCACCTGGCGCGAGGCGATCGACGGCTGAGGCCGCCGCTGCCGCGGAGCGTGCCGAAGGGGGCACCCGGTTCTCCGGGTGCCCCCTTTCGCGTACCGGGGCGCGGGTCCTGTCGGCTGCGTACGGCCGCCGCGTCGGTCAGCTGCGTACGGCCACTGCGTCGGTCAGTTGCGTACGGTCGCGTCGGTCAGCTGCGTACGGCCACTGCGTCGGTCAGTTGCGTACGGTCGCGTCGGTCAGCTGCGTACGGCCACCGCGTCGATCTCGAAGAGCATCCCCGGCAGGGCCAGCGCCGCCACACCGCTGAGGGTCTGCGCGGGCAGGTCCTTGCCCCAGGCCCCGGCCAGGAACTCGCCGAGCACGGCGAGCTTGTCCAGGTCGTGGTCGACGATGTGGGTGCGGATCTGTACGACGTCCTCGAAGCCGAGGCCCACCGCTTCGAGCGCGATACGAAGGTTGGTCAAGGACAGCTCGACCTGCTCGCGGAAGCCCTCCACCGCGACGCCGCCGTCCGGGCCCGAGGCGTACTGGCCCGCGACGAAGACGAGTTCACCTGCGGGGGCGCTGACGACGTGGCTGTAGCCGAAGCCGGAGGGGTCGTGCAGGCCGTCGGGGTTGGTGATGGTGCGCGGCATGGCGGGGTCCTCTCGCTGCGGGCCGGTGGGCCGCTGGTGATCCGATCTTGTCCGTAATCTGGAGCGTATGTGTCCAGAATCGGTTGTGCAACCCCCTTCAGGCGCTGGTCAGATGCGGGAGGCGTCCGTCGCGGCGTGGCCGGAATCCGCCGTCGCGGCCGAGGTACGGCCGGACGCCACCAGCTGCGCGCCGGACCGGGAGCGGCGCCGGGTGGTCGCCGCCGCCACGACGAACGTCACCACGGCCAGACCGGAGGCGGCCAGCGGGAACCACCTCTCGCCCAGCAGTGCTATCTCCGCGCTGCCCGCCGCGCCGGCCGCCGCCATGCCCAGGTACATGCCGCTGCTGTTGAGGGAGAGCAGCAGCGAGGCGTTCGCCGGGTCGATGGAGGACATCCGGTGCGCGAGCGCCACGGAGACCGGCCAGCCCAGGAGCGCGGATGCCGCGCCGTAGACGAACGCGCCGCCCATCGACTGCGAGAGCCAGGGCAGGGCCACGAAGAGCACCACGATCGAGGCGCTGCTGGCCAGCAGTACGGGCCGTACCCCCAGCCGGTCCACGACCCGGCCGCCCAGCCAGTTGCCGGTCACCGAGGCGACGCCGATGACCAGCAGGATCAGGCTCAGGCTGCCGGAGTCGCCGCCGGTCGCCGGGCGCAGGGCCGTGGCCAGGAAGATGTAGACGGACTGGAAGGCGAGGAAGAACAGGAAGGTCGTGGAGACGGCGCCCAGGACGCGGCCGTTGCCCAGCGGGGCCAGGCGCTCGCGCAGTCCGGGGGCGGCGGTGGGTGCGGGCAGCTCGCGCAGCAGCGCCGAGAGCCCGGCGAAGGCGAGCACCCCCAGCCCGACCACCAGCCACATCGCCAGCCGCCAGTCGGTGCTGCCGATGTAGGTGCCGAGCGGGACGCCGAGCGCGGTGGCCACGGTCATTCCGCCGATGACGGTGGCCAGCGCCCGGCCGCGCCGCTCGGGCGGGACGATCGAGGCCGCCACGCCGTTGGCGGTGGGCGTGTAGAGCGCGGCGCCGGCCGCCGCCAGTACCCGGGTGGCCAGCAGGAAGGCGTAGGTGGGGGCCACGGCGCTGAGCGCGTTGCCCAGGGTGAAGACGGCGAGCGCGGTCAGCAGCAGGCGGCGGCGCGGCCAGCGGGCGGTCGCGGTCGCCAGGACGGGCGCCAGCAGTCCGTAGGAGAGCGCGAAGACGGTGACCAACTGGCCGGCGGCCGTGACGGAGATGTCCATGTCGCGGGCGATCTGGCCCAGGAGCCCGGCCATCACCATCGAGTCGGTGCCGACGGCGAAGGTGCCCAGGGCGAGTGTGAGCAGGCGGAGGCGCACGGGTGTCCTTCCGGGAAGGGGAGTGCGAGGCAGGAGCGGCTAAAGTTTGATGTGCGTCAAACAATATGGATTGTTTGACGCTTGTCAAACAGTTGCTGGGGGCGCCTCCTGTTGAATGGACCGTGCGATGGGTCGTGCAGGGAGTTCGGGAGAGGAGTCAGGCGTGGCGAGCGCGGAGGACGGCAGGCTGCTGCCGCAGCCCGAGACCGAGGACATCTCGCTGGTGAAGGTGCTCAGCGCGCTCGGCGATCCCGTACGGATGCACCTGTTCAAGGTCTACGCGGGCGGCGAGCAGTACGACTGCTCCGGCGAGCGGCTGGGCGTCGGCCACCTGCACAAGTCGACCGTCTCGCACCACATGCGCGTCATGCGCGCCGCGGGCATCAGCTCGACCCGCATCGTCGGCCGCAACCGCTACGTACTGCTGCGCCGCGCGGACCTGGACGCCCGCTTTCCCGGCCTGGTCGACGCGCTCCTCGCGTCGATCGACGACGACGTGCTGGATCAGGTCACCGAGAAGGGCTGACCCCGCCCGCCGCGCGCCTCGGCCGCCCCGCTCGCCGCGCGCCTCGGCCGCCCCGCCCGCCGCGCGCCCCGGCCGCCCCGCTCGCCGCGAGCCTCAGGCGAGCCGGTCCGGCAGCGGCGCGGAGTGCAGCACGGTCAGGCCGGAGACCGCGCGGGTCAGGCAGACGTACAGCCGCCGCAGGCCGGTGCGCTCGTCCGGCTCGCCGTCGACGATCGCGGCGGGCTCGTCCAGCACCACGTAGTCGTACTCGAGTCCCTTGGCGAGCGTGGCGGGTACGAGGGTCAGCCGGGCCTCGGCGGAGGTCTCCTCACCCGGCTCCAGTACGGCCAGGCCCGCCTCCTCCAGGGTGGCGCGCAGCTCCGCAAGCCGCGCCTCGGCCGCGATCAGGCCGATCGAGCCCTCCTTGGCCAGTGCCTCGTGGCAGGCGGCGACGGTGGCCCCGGTCAGCTCGTCCGCGGCGGTGCTGCGTACCGCGAAGTCCCCCGCGGACTCACGGATCGAGGTCGCCTCGGCCAGGCCCGGAGCGATGGCCGGCAGCAGCCGCGAGGCGTACGCGATCACCTCGCGCGGCACCCGGAAGCCCTGCGTCAGCTCCTCAACCGCCGCCTCCGGCTTGCCCAGATGGGCCAGCGCCTCCTCCCAGGAGCCGGTCGCCCACGGCGTGGTGCCCTGCGCGATGTCGCCCAGCACCGTCGCCGAACCCGTCGAGCAGCGGCGGCCCACCGCCCGGTACTGCATCGGCGAGAGGTCCTGCGCCTCGTCCAGCACCACGTGCCCCAGCGAGTGCGTGCGCTCCACCAGGTCCCGCGCCTCGTCGATCAACACCGCGTCCGCCGCCGACCACTTGGCGCTCTTGACGCTGCGGGCGGGCTTCGCCCACAGGATCGTCTTCTGCTCCTCGGCGGTGAGAACCCCCTCCGCCTGCGCGGCCAGGAACTCCTCGTCGCCCAGCAGTCGCAGCACCAGCTTCGCCGGGTCCACCGGCGGCCACAGGGCCTTGACCGCCGCCTTGACCGCGGGGTTGCGGGCCACCGCGTCCTGCACCCGGTCGTCCGGCGCCTCGCCCGCCTGCTCCATCCGTACGAGCACCGCGTGCGCGATCCGCTGCGGCAGCGCCTCGCGGGCCGCGCCGTAACGGATGTCGCGCTCCAGCAACTGCTCGACCAGCTCCTGGAGTTCGTACGCCGGGACCCGCCAGCGGCGCGAGCCGCGCACCACCACGCACGCCTCGGTGGGCATGGTGACGTGCGAGCGCACCGCGCGGCGCAGCACCTCGGCCATCCGCGCGTCGCCCTTGATCATCGAGGCCGCCGCCTCGTCGCTCCCGCGCACCTCCACATGCGCCACCAGGTCGTCGACCGTGGCCTGCTTGACCTCCAACTCGCCGAGCGCGGGCAGCACTTGCTCGATGTAGTGCAGGAAGGACCGGTTCGGCCCGATGACCAACGTGCCCGCGCGGGCCAGCCGCTCGCGGTGCGCGTAGAGCAGATAGGCCACCCGGTGCAGGCCCACCGCCGTCTTTCCGGTGCCCGGCGCCCCCTGGACGCAGACCGTGCCGCCGATCCCGGCGCGCACGATCTCGTCCTGCTCGGGCTGGATGGTCGCCACGATGTCCCGCATCGGGCCCACGCGCGGCCGTTCGATCTCCGACTGGAGCAGCTTGCTGGTCTGCTCCGCCTCGGCCGGGTCGGTGAGGTGCTCGTCCTCGTACGCGGTCAACTGCCCGCCGGTGTAACCGAAGCGGCGGCGCAGCCTGAGGTCCATCGGGTCCTTCTTGGAGGCCCGGTAGAACGGCTGGGAGACCGGCGCGCGCCAGTCGATGACCATCGGGTCGCCGTCCGCGTCGTGGACGTGCCGCCGCCCGATGTAGAAGTTCTCCCCTTGCGCCCCCTCCGCGAGGTCGATGCCGGGGGCGTGCAGATAGTCCAGGCGGCCGAAGAACAGCGGGGTGTGCGAGAGGTCGGCGAGCGCCTTGATGCGGGCGTCGATCTCGCCCTGGAGGACCTCGGCGTTGACCCAGTTCGCGGTGACGTCCGCGATGTTGAGGTTCTCGGCGTCCTCGCGCATGGCACGCAGCGCGGCGCGGGACGCGGCGAGGTGGGAACGCTCCTGCTCCAAGGGGTCCTGCTGGGGGGATACGGGGACGTGCGAGGACACGGCGTTGCCTCCGGCGGATGCGGTACGGGTGGATGCGCGTGCGGCGGGTCCGGCCGGTTTCCGACCGGACGGCGGCGCTCCCCAGCGGACGGCGGGAGGCGGGCAGACCGGCGATTGTATCCAGCACGCATGTAGTGCGCGAGCTGATTTCCGCGCCCCGGCGGCTCTGGGGGACCCAGGGCCTTTCCCTCAGGGATGCCGTACATCTCCCGTAGGGGACGGCATGGGTCCCGAGTCTGACTTCTGGCCGATACGAGATGGACCCGTGGGCCGATGTGCTGCAAACGCGTGAAATCCATCATGGAGACATGAGCACAGCGACCATCACCCCAGGCCCCTCGCACACGGCTCAGGGCTCCACTGCTCTGCGCCCCGACACCCACAAGGACCGCCATCTGCTGGGCAACGCCCTGCGCGCGGTCAAGGTCTTCGCCGTCGCGGCGGTCAGCGTCGTCCTCCTCGGTGAGTACGCCGACGACTGACCCCCGCCCGGTCCGGTCCGGCCCCCGCCCGGTCCGGTCCCCGCAGCCCGCCCGCCCCACCGCAGCAACCACCGGTCGACATCCGGACGACATCCGGAAGACCGGAAAGCATTACGGACAGTCGGCCCCTATCGACTAGCGTCGCCGCGGACAGCACATACGGCGCACACGGCGACGAGGAGGCCAACGAGTGTCTGCCGCCGACGGGACGCGAAAGCGCAAGTGGACGCGTACGCGGAGGTGGACGCACAGCGCCACCGGCATCAGAACCCTGCTCGCCGCCGCCCTGCTCGCGGCCTCCCTGGCCGCCTTCGGCGTGCTGTACCACTGCGTACCGCTGCCGATGGCCGACATAGTCGTCTACCGCGCCGAGGGTCAGGCCGCCGCCACCGGCGGTGACCTGTACGGCTTCACGGTCACCCAGTGGCACCTGCCCGCCACCTACCCGCCCTTCGCCGCCCTGCTGTTCATCCCGACCGTCTGGCTCCCGGTCGAGGCCCTCAAGATCGCTTCCGTCCTCGGCAACGTCGCGCTCCTCGCCCTGCTCATCCACCTCTCCTGCAAGGCGGCGGGCCTGCGCAGAGCCCGTACGGCACCGATGCTGCTCACCGCCACCGCGCTGGGCATCTGGCTTGAGCCGGTCTTCCAGACCCTCGCCTTCGGACAGATCAACCTCGCCCTGGCCTGCCTGGTCCTGTGGGACCTCTCCCGTCCCGACGGCACCCGCTTCAAGGGCCTGGCCGTCGGGATCGCGGCCGGCATCAAGCTCACCCCCGCGATCTTCGCCGTCTACCTCCTGATCACCGGCCGCGTACGGGCCGCCCTGACCGCCTTCGCCGGCTTCGTCGGCTCGGCGCTGCTCGGCGCGCTCGTCCTGCCCGGCGCGAGCGTGGAGTTCTGGACGCAGCGGATGTTCGAGACGGGCCGGGTCGGCAAGGCCTGGATCGTGGACAACCAGTCCCTCCAGGGCCTGGTCGCCCGCGCCCTGCACACCCCCGAGCCCGGCCTGGTCTGGATGCTCGCGGCGCTGCTCACCGCCGCGGCCGGCCTGTTCGTCGCCCGCCGGGTCTACGTACGGCGGGGCCTGGACTCCTGGGGCGTGCTGTGCACCGCCGTCACCTCGCTGCTGGTCTCGCCCATCAGCTGGTCCCACCACTGGGTCTGGTGCGTCCCGCTGCTCGCGGCCCTGGCCGCGCACACCCACGGCATCCGCTGGCGCCGCGCCCTCCTGGCCGCCGTCACCCTCGCCTTCACCGCCCGCACCATGTGGATACTCCCCCACAAGGGCACCCTCGACCTCCACCTCCCCTGGTGGCAACAGCCCCTCGCCGCCCCGTACCCGGTCCTGGGCCTGGCCCTCTTCGCAGCCGTCCTCTACCGGACCGGCCACGCCCGCCGCCGCCCCCTGCCCCTCGGCACGGTCCCCACCCCGCGCCCGCACCCCACCCCAACTGAGTACGCCGACCCACACCGCTGAGTACGCACCCCGGTCCGCCCCCCGCCCCCGCGCGCCAGACTCAAGACCATGACCCCCCGGCCCGCCGCCCGCCCTCCCCGCCCACCCGAGGCGGATCACGGCGGCCATGGGGCGCCGGACCGCTGTGGCGGCGGGATGCCGGGCCAGGATGGCCACGAGGCGTCGGTCCCCGGCGGCCACGGGACACCGGACCACGCTGGCCGCGGGGCGCCGGACCACGATGGCCACGAGGTGCCCGTGCGCTGCGGTCGCGAGGCGCCGGTCCGCTGCGGTCGCGAGGCGACCTGGCACGACTCCGCGGGGCGGCGTACGGCGCTGTTCGGGCTGGTGCTGCTCATTCCCGCTGCGCTTCTGGTGGCGCTCCTGCTGGCGGGGCTGCGTATGACCCACGATCACTGTTCCGCCGACGGCTGTACCCGCACCCTGACCGCGCTCACCCCGTGGCTCTTCCGGTCCCTGTGGGCCTCCGCCGCCCTCGGCACGGTCGCCCTGCTGCTCCCCGGCCCCGGCCCCCACATCGACACCGCCCGCCGCCTGGCCGCAGCCGCCCAGGTTCTCCTCCTGGCCGCCCCCTTCGCCGTACTCCCCGCGGCCTGACCCCGCACACCACCGGCCCGAGTACGGACCCCACCTTCATTGAGGTCCGCTACTCAGGACCGCACCCCCGCCCACCTGCTGAACTTCCCCCATGACCACCGACGCACCCGCAGCGGCAGACCCCTGCGCCCCCACCGCCAAAGACCTCCGGATCATGGCCGGCGGCGGTTTCCTGCTGCTGGCCGTCGCCCTGATCGCGTACGCGCTGATCACCCTCAACGACGCCGTAAAGGGCGATGGAGCGGCTGGCGCACTCACCACCGCGGGCGGCTGGGCCCTCTGGCTCTCCTTCTTCACCGGCCTGGCCGCCCTCGCCCTCCCGGCCACCCTCCTGCCCCGCGCCCCGAGAACCGCCCTCGTGGCGGCGCAGTACGCCCTGCTGGTCGCCGGCCCCGTCCTGACCGCCCTCGACTGACACCGGGCGCCCTCCGCGCGGCCGTGCCCCGTAAGGGGCGCGGGTCAGTGTCGCCATGCGGCTCCGCCACGTGGGCGCGACCAGCCACGACGTGCCCGCAGAGGACACCCCGCACATCCAGTGGAGCGCGCAGCGGCAGCGGGGCGCGGCCACCGCGCGGGCTCGTCGCCGGTCAGTCCTCGATCAGCAGGATGTCCGCGTCGTCGAAGATGCGCAGCACCACCAGCAGCAGGCGGCCGCGCGAGACCATGTACTCCGCCACGATCTGTGACGTGAGACGGATCTCCCGGTCCTGCTCGCCACGCCGATCGACCGGGAGAGTTCCGTGTAGGGGTCGCGGGCCAGCAGCTCGACCGCCTTGTCGAACGAGGCACGGCACGCGGGGTCCAGACGGTCGCGTTCGCGGGCCGCCGACTCGGTGAACAGCACCTCGTAGATCTCCGCGTGAGGCATTGCGCCCTCCCTGCCGTAGCCGTAAGTCACCCTTGAGCGTGCCGATGGGGCCACGCGCGAGGCGGTGCTGGTGATTCAGCCCGCCCCGCCCGCCAGCAGCTCGTCCGCGTCCACGATCCGGTACGCGTACCCCTGCTCGGCCAGGAAGCGCTGGCGGTGGGCCGCGAAGTCCTGGTCGATGGTGTCGCGGGCGACGACCGAGTAGAACCGGGCCTCGTGGCCGTCCGCCTTCGGGCGCAGGACGCGGCCCAGGCGCTGGGCCTCCTCCTGGCGCGAGCCGAAGGTGCCCGAGACCTGGATGGCCACCGTCGCCTCGGGGAGGTCGATGGAGAAGTTCGCGACCTTGGAGACGACGAGCACGGAGATCTCGCCCTCCCGGAACGCGTCGAAGAGCTTCTCGCGCTGCGCGTTGGAGGTCTCGCCCTTGATCACCGGCGCGTCCAGGTGCTCGCCCAGCTCGTCGAGCTGGTCGATGTACTGGCCGATGACCAGGGTCTGCTCCCCCTTGTGCTGACGCACCAGCGCCTCGGTCACCCGCTGCTTGCTCGCCGTCGTCGCACAGAAGCGGTACTTCTCCTCCGCCTCGGCCGTCGCGTACGCCAGCCGCTCCGACTCGGAGAGATTGACCCGCACCTCGACACAGTCGGCGGGCGCGATGTACCCCTGCGCCTCGATCTCCTTCCAGGGCGCGTCGAAGCGCTTGGGTCCGATGAGGGAGAAGACGTCCGACTCGCGGCCGTCCTCCCGCACCAGCGTCGCCGTCAGGCCGAGCCGCCGCCGCGCCTGGAGGTCCGCGGTGAACTTGAAGACCGGCGCGGGCAGCAGGTGCACCTCGTCGTAGACGACCAGGCCCCAGTCCCGGGAGTCGAAGAGCTCCAGGTGCGGATAGATGCCCTTCCGCTTCGTGGTCAGCACCTGGTACGTGGCGATGGTGACCGGCCGGATCTCCTTCTTCGTACCGCTGTACTCACCGATCTCGTCCTCGGTCAGCGAGGTCCGCTTCACCAGTTCGTGCTGCCACTGCCGCGCGGAGACGGTGTTGGTGACCAGGATCAGCGTGGTCGCCTTGGCCTGCGCCATCGCACCGGCCCCCACCAGCGTCTTTCCGGCGCCGCAGGGGAGGACCACCACACCGGACCCGCCGTGCCAGAAGCCCTCCACGGCCTGCTGCTGGTACGGCCGCAGCGACCAGCCGTTCTCGTCCAGCTCGATGGGGTGCGCCTCGCCGTCCACGTACCCGGCCAGGTCCTCGGCGGGCCAGCCCAGCTTGAGCAGCGTCTGCTTGATCTGCCCGCGCTCGGAGGGGTGCACGACCACCGTGTCCGGGTCCAGCCGCGCCCCCACCAGCGGCTGCACCTTCTTGGAGCGCAGGATCTCCTCCAGCACCGGCCGGTCGGTGGTGGTCAGCACCAGCCCGTGCGCGGGGTCCTTGGTCAGCGTGAGGCGCCCGTACCGGGCCATCGTCTCGGCGATGTCGACGAGCAGCGCGTGCGGGACGGGGTAGCGCGAGTACTGCACCAGCGCGTCCACGACCTGCTCGGCGTCGTGCCCGGCGGCCCGCGCGTTCCACAGCCCCAGCGGCGTCACCCGGTAGGTGTGGATGTGCTCCGGCGCCCGCTCCAGCTCCGCGAACGGCGCGATGGCCCGCCGGCACGCATCCGCCTGCTCGTGGTCCACCTCCAGCAGCAGCGTCTTGTCGCTCTGGACGATGAGAGGTCCGTTCACGCGCCTCAAGCCCTTCCGCTCGGTGATCCGGGCCGCCCCGGGAGCCGCGGGGCGTCCGCGGTCCGCAGGCCGTACGGCCAAACGTCCAGTGTGCCGCATCGGAGGGAAGGGGCAGGGCGGAGCGGGAGGACGGGCGGGCACGGGCCGTCGGGCCCGGCGGCCTCAGGGGGCGCGTCGTTGCAGTGCGCGCTGCTTGAGGGCGCGGAACCGGTCGACCGCGGCCTGGTCGGCGGGGGTGAGGGCGTTGGGGGTGACGGTGTTCTGGACGTCCTGGAGGGTGTGGGCGAGGCGGGTGCGGGACTGGCAGGCGGCGTCCGTAGTGGCGGTGCGGATCTCGTCTTCGGCGAGGGAGCGCAAGGTGGTGGCGGTGGCGGACGCCAGGCGGTCGGTGATCCGCTGCTGGGGGGCGTCGAGGGTGCCGGCGCGGTAGCCGCTGTCGGCCATGCAGCGGGACCAGGTGCGGATGGCCGCACGGTAGGCGGGGGCGGCTTCGACCGCGGAGTGGACGCGGGCCGCCAGACGGCCGGTGGTGGCCTGGAGGCGGTCCCACTCCGCGCCGTAGAGCCGCGCCTGAGAGCGGGCCACACAGCCGTCGGAGGAGTACATCAGCTTCGAGCCGTCCGGCAGCCGGACGGTCACCCGGTGGCGGGGCGTACCGGTCAGGGCCTGCTGCCACTGGCGCTTGCGGCGCTCGTCCAGCCCGGCGGGGATGGCCGCGTCCCCCGCGGGCGGCGGGTTCTGCTGGAGATGGAGGAATTCGCCGACGATGCCGTAGCCGTCCTGACGGGCGCGCTTTTCGGTGAGGAGCCCGTACGGATTCTTCTGCGCGGCGCGGGGTGAGGTGTCGGCGGGCTGGGGGAGATAGCGGAAACCCCGGTCGGCCATACAGGCGGTGACCGCCCGCTCTTCGAGGTCGTGCAGGCGCACGGCCGCCTCATGGGTGAACGCGGTGGCGCCGGACAGCGGACGCACATCGGGTGCCGGTGCGGGCCCGCGGCCGGACTGCCCCGATGAGGAGCAGCCGGCTGCGGTCAGCGCGCAGAGGGCGCCGATGGCGATGCGCTGTACGGCAGGTCGGCTCAACACCACTTGTTCGAGGCGACGTTGTGCCAGAAACGGGTGCCGGAGAGGTCGTCCGAGACGTACCCCTTCCTGAGCGTCCAGCCGTCACCGCCGTAATTGACCTTGGGCCAGAGAGTCACGTTGCAGGAAGCCCCGTTGTTGTAGAGCGACTCCGCGTTGTTGAACTTGTTGTACTGCAGCAGATTCTTGTTGTCGCCCTTCACCTTTCCCGGACTCCCCGCCCCCTTCTTGCCGAGATAGGCGCACAGATACTGGCTGGGACACTGGTCGTACGACGCGTTCGCTGCGCCTGCTGTGGCGAGAGTCAACCCGCCCAGAAGCGCGGCCCCGCCGATCAGTGCTCCTGCTCTCTTTGCTGCTCGCAGCATGCTGTTCCCCCTCTTTCGATGGCTGCTGATTCTCATCATCGACTCAGGTCAGAGCCGGTTTGAGCTGCCGATCGAGAATGCTAGAGGGGGCCCGGTGCCATTTGAAGACACCGGTGGGTTGATTCGATGCGATACGGATGCAGTATTCGCCGGAGCGGCTACAACTTTCGCGGTACGCCGCCCCTGAGGTTTTTATTCCAGGCGGCTGCGATAGGAAATTTTAAGGTACGCCGATCCGGTTATTGATTTCGCGGTGTCCGCGGTGCGGAATGACGCTACGCAGTTGACTCGTCGGCGAGTTCGGCGACCCCCGTGACGCGGTGCAAGGGGTAGGTGCGGATCTCGTCCGCCGTATGGTCGTACGCCGTCACGAAGCCGCCCTCCACCCGCACGGGGGCGATCACCCGCTGGCTGGCGGCGCCGTCGGCGTTGACGTAGCCGATCCACACCGCGGAGCCGGTCAGGGCCGCGGCCTGCATCGTGGCGAGGGTCTCCGCGGAGGTGGTGCGCGGGAGTTCGCCGCGGGCGGGGGGCTCGGTGGTCACCGGCCTGCGCTCCGCGGTCGCCGCCAGATCGCCCGCGCGGATGGCGCGTACGGCCGCCTCCAGCAGGGCGCGGTCGGGGGCGGGCGGGCCGTCGGGCACGGGGGCCGGGGCGGTGCGCGGCGGGGTGCGGTAGGAGTCGGCGCGGGCGATCAGCACATCGCCCTCGGCGGACTCGGCGGCCGGGGCGTACCCCATCGACCGCAGCGTCTCCAGGAGTTGGTCGGGAGCAGCGGTGCTCGCCAGCACGGTCGGGGCGAGGCGGCGCAGCCGCAGTCCCGCGGCGCGGCGGTCGGCGAGGATCTCCGCGAGCAGCGCGTCGTCGTCGCAGCGCAGGTACGCCGAGGCCGCGCCCACCCGCAGCCTGCCGTGCTTACGGGCCACGTCGTCGATGAGGTACGCCAGCGGCTGCGGCACGGGCGTGCGGGAGTGCGCGGCGAGGAAGGCGTGCAGGTCGGAGGCGGAGCGGCCGGCGTCCAGGGCGCGGCGTACGGAGGCCGGGGTGAAGCGGTAGACCGTGGCGCCGCCCTTGGACTCGACGTCGGCGAGGACCTCCAGCGCGTCGGCGAGCGGCCGGTGCAGCGGGCCGGGCGCGACGGCGGTCAGGTCGGCCTGGAGCAGGACGTGGTCCAGCGGCTCGGGCAGGAGCGGGGCGAGCAGGGCCGCGGCCTCGGTGGCCGATGCGGTGGCTTCGGCGGGGGTGCGGGGGGTGTCGGCGGGCGGGTCCGTGGTGGAGGCGCCGGCCTGCGGGCCGAGCAGGGCGCGGCCGTGCGAGGACAGCGCGCCGCGGCCCGTCACGCCCAGCGACTCGGCCTCGGTGAGCGTCCATTGGGCGATGCGGGCGCGCAGGTCCTCGGGTGCGGGTGCGGGCGTCTCCATGGCCGTACGGGCGCGGGGCGGCGCGGCCGTACGGGCTCCGCGCGCGACGCCGTTGGCGGCGGCGGTCTCCTTGGGGCCCTCGGCGGCCGGGGCGGCGGGCGCGCTGCGCAGCGGCCGCTCCCAGCGCAGCCGGGCCAGTACGGCCTCGGCCGGGACGGCGGTGCCGGGCGGCAGCGAGGCGAGCAGGGCGAGCGCGCGGTGGCGTACCTCCGGCGCGGGGGAGCGGTCGAGCCCCGGGCCGAGCGCGGACAGCGTGCGGCCCTTGGCATCCGCGGTGCCGGCCAGGCCTGCCGTACGGGTCGCGGTGAGCCAGGCGGCGGCCAGCACCGACCAGCGCCGCTCGGCGGGCAGTTGGCGCCACTCCTCGGCGGCGGGCGTGGGCGCGTACCGCTCGTCCGCCTCGCCGTCGGAGGCCAGCAGCCCGGCGGTGTAGGCGAGTTCGAGCCAGAAGGCGGCCAGCGGCTCGGTGGCGTCCAGGGCCACCGCGGTCCGCTTGAGGTCGCGCACGCTCAGCCCGCCGGCCCGCAGCACCGGCGGGCCGCCCAGGTCCCACTCCTTGAGCAGCTCCTCGACGGTGGCCAGCGCCGTGAACGCCTGGCCCGCCGCCGCGGCGTCCACCGTGCCCGGGTCCCGCTGGGTGGCGGGCGCGAGGGCGGGCGGCAGCGGCTCGGGCGTCCGGTGTGCGCGCCCGGCGCGCAGATGCAGGGCGGCCTCCCGGGGGAGGACGACGTTGCGCGGCCCCGAGGGCAGCAGCAGCCCGCGGTCCAGCAGCCACGTCAGATGGGCGGCCGGGCGGTCGGTGACCGCGCCGTAGGGCGGCCCCCAGCACAGCCGGTCCAGTACGGCGGCGGACTCGGCGGGCGCGGTGCGCAGCAGCTCCGCCATGCGCGTCCGGTCGGCGAACAGCGCGCCGAGCGCGGCCACCGCGGTCACCGGGTCGTGCGTCGGCGCCAGCCCGGCCCGCGCGATGATCTCCTGGATGCGGCCGGGGGACATACCGGCGGTGGCCTCGGCGACAGTGGGGCCCAGGCCGGTGGGGGAGGGGCGGGTCGCGGACGGCGCGAGCAGCTCGCGGGCGGTGCGCACCAGGCGCAGGCGGTCGTCGTTGCCCCAGACCAGCGCCTGGGTACGCAGGCTCGCCACGGCGTGCGGCAGGCGGGCCGCGATGTCCGCGCCGCCCTCGGCCCCGGTCCCGCCGTCGCCGGTCATCAGGGCGCTGAGGGTCTCGTACGGGCACGGGTCCGGCGCGACGGCCAGCGCCTCGGCGGTCTGCAGCGCGAAGCGGTCCAGGCGTTCGACCGCGCGCACGACCGAGGCGCGGGTGCCGGCGCGGGTGGCGAGCTGGGTGAGGTCGCCGGGGACGGGGTTGAGGAGGTCCGGGCGGGCCCGCAGCAGGTCGGCGAGTCCGCCCGGGCCGCCGTCGGGGCGGGAGCGGAGCGCTTCGGCGAGCGTGCGGGGCGTGTCACTCATTCGCTCCACGTTACCGTCGCGGGGCGCCGCGCCCGGCCCACACGCCCCACGGCCGACCGTTGGGGGACCGCCGCGCCGCCCCCGTTGCGCGGCCCGCCGCCGGCGGCGTGACGGGCGGCACGGCAGTACAGCCGGGCGGACGGGGACGGCCCCGCCGGGCGGCGAGACGATACCGTCGGCACATCAACAAGGCCGCTCCGCAGGGGATTTCGTGGGGATCGAGAGCGATCAACTCATCTTGGACTATCTGAGCCGGGTCGGGGACCTGGCCCAGCGCGGCGGACTGTCGTCCAAGGACCGTATGCAGCTGGTGGCCCGGCTGCGGACGGAGATAGCCGCCCAGCAGGCCGACACCGTCACCGGGGTCAAGCGGGTGCTGGCCCGTTACGGGACGCCGGAGGAGGTCGTGGCGGCGGCGGGCGGCGCGGGCATGGCCCTGCCGGACCCCGCGCCCGGGGACACCGGGCGCACCGGCAGACCCGGCGCGCGCGAGCGGCTGAGCGGCCTGTCCTGGCGCGGCGCGCTGACGGGGAACGGGCCCGCGGGCAAGGCCGGCAAGGCCGGCAAGGCCGACAAGGACACAGCCGGCAAGGAGGCCGGCCTGTCGGGGCGGGTGCCCCCGCCGCGGGACGGTGAGCGCCCGGTGGTCCCCGAGGCGATGGGCACGCCGCCCCATCTGGCGGGGATGGACGAGGTGGGCGACGGGGAGGTGGAGCCCGACTGGTGGCGCGTCGAGCCGGGCACGTACGCCCCCGACGAGACGGTGCCGGGCTTCGTCGGCGGCATCGAGATCCCGGAGATGAAGAAGCGCCCCGGTGACGAGGGCGAGGAGGGGGACGCGGCGGGCGGGCGGCCGCCGTCGCTGGAGAAGGTGAACGAGCCGGAGCGGGCAGCGGCACCGGCCGCCATAGCGGACGGCGGAACGGCGGCGGGCGAGGAGACCCGGCAGGCCGGGGCCGTCGTGGAGCCGGCCGGGCGGCAGGGCCGGACGCGCCGCGCCCTCGCCCGGTGGCGCGGCACCCGCCGGGGCGCGGTGCGCGCGCCCATGGGCCTGGCCGTGCCGCTGGCGGCGCTGTGCCTGGTGGCGGGCGCCGTGGCGGGCTGGTGGGCGGCGCTCGGGGTGGGTGCCGCGCTCGCCTTCGCCTCGCGCCGGCTGACCTGGGGCGAGGCCAAGTTCGCGGTGCTGGGCGTGCCGGGGGTGGGCGTCGGCGCGCTGGTGGTGTGGGTGTGGGGGCGGCTGGACGGCAGGTGGGGGGAGCCCGTAGCGCAGGGGCAGCTGGGCCAGGAGATCGTCGACGGGCTGCCGGTGGCCGTACGCGCGGCGGCTGTCGCCTCGGCCCTGGTCCTGGTGTGGCGGGCGAGGCGACAGCCGCGGTGAATCACGGGCGGCCCTGGACGGTCACTTCTTCGTCAGGTCCTTCTGCAGCTGGTCGAGGATCTTGTCGGCCGCCGAGTAGCCGATGCCCTGGATCCACAGCTGGTCGTCGATGCGGAAGGTCTTGCCGTCCTTGACGGCCTTCATGTTCTTCCACAGGGCGCCGCCGGTGATCTGGTCCTCGCGGGACTTCTCCTTGGCGCCGTAGGAGGTGTAGAAGATCGCGTCCGCGTCGGCCTTGTTGATCTGCTCGGGGCTGACCTCGACCATCAGGCCGTCCTTGGCGTCCTTGATGAACTCCGTCGGGGCCAGGCCGGCGTCCTTCAGTACGGAGGCGACATAGCTCTCGCAGCCGTAGACGCGGGTGTCGGCGCCCTGGATGAAGCGGACCACGTTGGTGGTGATGCCCTTGGTCGCCGGGTCGGCCTGCAGTGCGGCGGACACCTTCTTGGCGTGCGCCTCGTAGGCGGCGACGACCTTCTTCGCCTGGGGGATCTTGCCGAGCGCGTCGGCGTGCGTGGCGAAGTTCTGCTTCCACGGGTAGCCGGTGGTCTCGGTCATCACCGTCGGGGCGATCTTCTTGAGCTGCTCGTAGCGCTGGCCGTCGCGGACCTTGCTGGTCAGGATCAGGTCCGGCTGGAGCTTGGCGACGGCCTCCAGGTTGGGGGCGGCGATGTTGCCGACGTTGGCGATGCCCTCGACCTTGTCCTTGGGCAGGTAGTCCAAAAAGCCGGACTCGACGTTGGCGCGGGTGGCGCCCACCGGCTTGACGCCCAGCGTGATCGCGGAGTCCAGCTCGGCGGTGTCCAGGACGACCACGCGCTTGGGGGAGTCGGGGACCTCCACCTCGCCGTTGACCGTCTTGACCTTGTGCGTACCGGTGCCCGGGGGCAGCTCGGGGAAGGCGGTGGTGGGCGCGGGCTTGCAGTCGGCGGCCTTGAAGGACTTGCCGGAGCCGGAGGAGGAGCCGCCGTCGCCCGAGCCGCAGGCGGCCAGGGTCAGGGACGCGGCCACCGCGGTGGTCACGGCGAGCGCGGTACGGCGGCCGGAGAGCTTGGTGAGGGGCATGGTCGGCCCTTTCGTGGAGTACGGACTGAGCGGTGGTCAGACCTTGGCCGGGGACTGCCAGGGCCGGCCCGGGACGACGAGGGGGGAGCCGGTCACGGGGTCGGGGACGACGACCGAGGAGAGCCCGAAGACCTCCTGGACGAGCTCGGCGGTGACGACCTTGGAGGGGTGGCCCTGGGCGACGATCCGCCCGGACTTCATGGCCACCAGGTGGTCGGCGTACCGGGCGGCCTGGTTGAGGTCGTGCAGCACCGCCACCACGGTGCGGCCCCGGTCGTGGTTCAACTGCCGTATCAGGTCGAGCACTTCGACCTGATGGGAAATGTCCAGATATGTGGTGGGCTCGTCCAGGAGGAGCAGATCGGTCTCCTGGGCGAGGGCCATCGCGATCCACACCCGCTGGCGCTGCCCGCCCGACAGCTCGTCCACCGGCCGCTCCGCCAGCTGCGCCACGTCCGTGCGCTCCATGGCCTCGGCGACGGCCCGCTCGTCCTCGTCCGACCACTGCTGCCACCAGTGCTGGTGCGGCTGGCGGCCGCGCGAGACCAGGTCGGCGACGGTGATCGCCTCGGGCGCGACGGGCGTCTGCGGCAGCAGGCCCACGGACTGGGCGATCTTCTTGGTGGGGAGGTGCGCCAGGTCCGTACCGTCCAGCAGTACGGAACCGGAGCGCGGCTTGAGGAGGCGGCCCAGCGCGCGCAGCAGAGTGGACTTGCCGCAGGCGTTGGGGCCGACGATGACCGTCACCTCGCCGTGCGGGACGTCCAGGTCCAGGCTGTCCACGACCGTACGGGCCTCGTACGCCAGGGTCAGGCCGCGGGCCGTGAGCCGGCTCTGTGCGCGCGCGTCGCCGTTCTTGCTGCTCTCGGTCACGCTTTCCCTCCGGCGGCCCGGCTGCGGATGATCAAGTAGATGAGGTACGGGGCGCCGATGGCGGCGGTCAGCACGCCCACCGGCAGCTCGGTCGGCGCGAACAGCTTGCGCGCCAGCAGGTCGCCGGCCACGACGATCACCGCGCCCAGCAGCGCCGAGCACAGCAGCGGGATCTGCGCGGTACGGGTGAGACGGCGGGCGATCTGCGGGGCCAGCAGCGCCACGAAGTCGACCGGGCCCGCGGCGCCGGTGGCCAGCGAGGCCAGGACGACGCCGAGCGCCACCAGGCCGAGCCGGGTGCGGCCCAGCCGTACGCCGAGCGCGGTCGCGGTGTCGTCGTCCAGCGACACGGTCCGCTGGGCGCGGGCCGCCCACAGCACGGCGGGCAGCAGGATCAGCAGCGCCCAGCCCAGCGGGGCGGCCTCGGCCCAGCCGCGGCCGTTGAGCGAGCCGGTCATCCACACCTGTGCCTGCTGGGCGACGAGGTAGTCGCCCTTGGTCATGAACAGCGTGGTCACCGAGCGCAGGGCGATGGCGAAGCCGATGCCGATCAGGACGAAGCGGGTGGCGTGCAGGCCGCCGCGCCAGGCGAAGACGTAGACCAGGGCCGCGGCGAGGATGCCGCCGGCCACCGACACGTACGGCAGGACGGTGTACGAGGTGAGGCCGAAGGTCATCGCGCCGACGGTCAGCGCGCTCGCGCCCTGGCTGATGCCGATGATGTCGGGGCTGGCCAGGGGGTTGCGGGCGACGGTCTGGATCAGCGCGCCCGCGATGCCGAAGGCGGCGCCGACCAGCAGCCCCACCGTCATGCGCGGCAGCCGCAGCGTCCCGACCACCAGCTCCTGCGAGGACGGCTGCCCGAGCACCACCTTCAGCGCCTCGCCGGGCGCGACAAAGCTCTCCCCGAAGCAGAGGTACGCCAGGCACGCCGCCGCCAGCACGACCGCCAGCGCCCCGGCGACCACCGCCGCCCTCCGGTGCACCAAAAACGCCCCGCGCCCGGCCCGCACGACGCCGTACCCGGCAGGCCGGACCCGCGGCCGCCGCGCGCCCGTCTCAGCCGCCTCAACCGTGGCGCTCATACCGCCTGCCTCACTCTCATTCGCCGCCCCCCACCGACCCGATCCCCACCGGGCACCACCGCCGAGCCGGCGGTCACCGGTGCCGATCGGTCGGGCCGGGCCGGGTTGGGCACCGCCGTCATGGCGCGTCGTGGTTGCTCGCCGTCGCGGCGGAAGGGGTTGGCCGCCGCGGCGGCGGGACGTACGACGGCGCTTTCCGGCGGTGCCGAGCCGGCGGGCGTCGGTGTCGGTCGGCCGGGCCGGGTGGCGTCGTGGCGGGAGGGGATGGCCGGTCGGGGCCCGACGGCCGGGGTCATGCGGGGACCGCCTTGCGGCGGACCAGGGTGACCAGGAAGGGGACGCCGATGAGGGCGGTCATGACGCCGGCGGGGACCTCGGAGGGCGGGAAGACGATGCGGCCGAGGGTGTCGGAGACGAGGACCATGACGGGGCCCACCAGGGCGGCCATGGGCAGCAGCCAGCGGTGGTCGCTGCCGACGATCGCGCGGGCGATGTGCGGGACGGCCAGGCCGACGAAGGCGATGGGGCCGGCCGCGGCGACGCCCGCGCCGGTGAGGATCGTGGCGCCCAGGCCGCCGACGATGCGTACGGCCGCGACGTTCTGGCCCAGCCCCTTGGCGACGTCCTCGCCGAGCGCCAGGGCGTCCAGGCCGCGCGCGACCGCCAGTACGAGCACGGCGCCCACCAGCAGGAACGGCCAGATCTGGGCGGCCACTTCGCTGTCCCGGCCGGAGAGCGAGCCGACCTGCCAGAACCGGAACTCGTCCAGCGCCGAGGCCTTGGTGGTGAGCACCGCCATCGTCACCGAGACGAGCAGGGCGTTGATCGCGGCTCCGGAGAGCGCGAGTTTGACGGGCGTGGCACCGCCCCGCCCGCCGGCCGCGATCGCGTACACGACCACGGAGGCGATCGCGGCGCCGGCGAAGGCGAACCAGACGTAGCCGGTGAGGGTGTGCACCCCGAGGAAGCTGATGGCTAGCACGATGCCGACCGAGGCGCCCTGGCTGATGCCGAGGATGCCCGGATCGGCGATCGGATTGCGGGTGATGCCTTGCAGTACGGTCCCGGCCATCGCCAGCGCGACCCCGACCATCAGCCCGATCAGCGTGCGCGGCAGCCGCAGGAAGCGCACCACCTGGGCGGCGTCGCTGTCACCGCCGTACAGCACCGCGTCGATCACCTCGGAGGGCGCGAACTGGCGGCTGCCGACGGCGAGGGAGAAGAGCACCGCGAGCAGCAGGGCGAGCACCGCCACCGCTGTCCAGCAGATGCGCCGTTTCACCAGAGAGGCTCTGGGGCTGCTGGCCGTGGCGACTGACATCGGATCCATTTCGCGGTCGTGCGGCGTACACAGGTTCGCGGCGTACGGGATACGTACAGTTTCAGGTAAGGCGAGGCTTAGTGTACTGGCCGGTCGGTCGGCGGTCCCGGGCGCCCGAAACCGCGCCGGCCCCTCTGGGCACAATGGGCACCATGGCCTCGCACCCCCTGACGGTCGGCTTCGACCTCGACATGACGCTGATCGACTCCCGGCCCGGCATCAAGGCCGCCTATCAGGCGCTGTCCGCCGAGACCGGCACCTTCGTCGATGCCGACCTGGCCGTCACCCGGCTGGGACCGCCGCTGGAGCAGGAGATCCGCCAGTGGTTCCCCGAGGAGCGGGTGGCCCAGGCGGCGGCCCTGTACCGCGAGCTGTACCCCGCGCACGCCATCGCCCCTTCGCTCGCCATGCCCGGCGCCCGCGAGGCCGTCGCCGCCGTCCAGCGCCTGGGCGGCCGCGCCATCGTGGTCACCGCCAAGTACGAGCCCAGCGCCAAGCTGCACCTGGCGCACCTGGGCATCGGCGAGGACGCGGTCATCGGCGACCTGTGGGCGGAGGCCAAGGCCGAGGCGCTGCGCGAATACGGCGCGCGGATCTACGTCGGCGACCACACCGGCGACGTGCGCGGCGCGCACACCGCGGGCGCCCTGTCCGTGGCCGTGCCCACCGGGCCGTGCGAGGCGGACGAGCTGCGCGCGGCGGGCGCCGACGTCGTGCTGGGCGGCCTCGGGGACTTCCCCGCCTGGCTGGAAAGCTACGCCGCCGAGCGGTCCTGACCGCCGGGCGGCCGGGCGCGAATGGTCAAAAGCAGGCCGCGACCGATCAGGCGGCGGACCGCGAGCGACGCCGCTGGGCGGTCACCGAGCGCACCACTCCGGCTCCCGCGATCAGGAAACCCACTCCCATCAGCATGCTGACCAAATAGAAGACGGACGGCAGCGGATCGGCGCCGATGAACAGCGGTACCACAGTGGCGAGGGTGGCCACCGCGCCAATTAGGAAAACGATCGCGCCGATTCGGACCAGCAGATCCCCGGCCTGGGGAGTTTCGTCAGACACGGGACCAGGGTAAGTGCGGGCCAGAAGCGCGTAGGAACCACCCGGCGACGTCTTGTCACCAGGCACCGGAGCATTAGCCTTGGTGGTGGCGGGTCCTGTGGCCCGCTGCACTGCTATCCAGAGCTGTTTTCCGCGGAATCCACCGAGGTTCCGGGGCGAGCAGTGACCAGAAACTTCCGACGAGTACGAGGACGAGGACAGACGTGCCTACCGGCAAGGTCAAGTGGTTCAACAGTGAGAAGGGCTTCGGCTTTCTCTCCCGCGACGACGGCGGCGACGTCTTCGTACACTCGTCGGTGCTGCCCGACGGAGTGGACGCCCTCAAGCCCGGCCAGCGCGTCGAATTCGGCGTGGTGGCGGGCCAGCGCGGTGACCAGGCGCTTTCCGTGACGGTCCTGGACCCGGCGCCGTCGGTGGCCGCCGCCCAGCGCCGCAAGCCGGACGAGCTGGCCTCGATCGTCCAGGACCTCACCACGCTCCTGGAGAACGTCACCCAGCAGCTGGAGCGCGGCCGCTACCCCGACAAGGCACACGGTTCGAAGATCGCCGGCATGCTGCGCGCGGTCGCCGACCAGCTGGACGTCTAGTCATTGCGTCGAAGACCGCGACTACACCACCTATACGAAGTTCAGCGCATCCCGGCCGAGGGGCGGCACGAGCCCCTCGGCCGCCGCACGGGTGAGCAGCCCGCGCACCGCGGCGTAGCCGTCCTCGCCCAGGTCGGCGGTGAACTCGTTCACGTACAGCCCGATGTGCTGGTCGGCGACGGCCGGGTCCATCTCCTGCGCGTGCTCCAGCACATAGGCGCGCGAGGCCTCGGTGTCGTCCCAGGCCATCCGTACCGACTCGCGGGCCGCGTCGGCCAGCGCGCGCAGCCGCCGCTCGCCCAGCGACCGCTTGGCGATGATCGCGCCGAGCGGGATCGGCAGGCCGGTCGTGGCCTCCCAGTGCTCGCCCATGTCGGCGAGCTTGTGCAGGCCGTAGTTCTGGTACGTGAAGCGGGCCTCGTGGATGACCAGCCCGGCGTCCACCCGGCCGTCGCGCACGGCGGGCATGATCTCGTCGAAGGGCAGGACCTTCACCTCGCCGACGCCGCCGGGCACCTCGTCGGCCGCCCACAGCCGGAAGAGCAGATACGCCGTCGAGCGCTCGCTGGGCACCGCGACGGTCTTCCCCGCCAGGTCCGCCGCCTCGCCCGGCTCCCGGGTCAGCACCAGCGGGCCGCAGCCGCGCCCCAGCGCCCCGCCGCAGGGCAGCAGCGCGTACTCCTGAAGCACCCAGGGCAGCACCGCGTAGGACACCTTCAGCACGTCGAACTCGCCGCGCTCGGCCATGCCGTTGGTGATGTCGATGTCCGCGAAGGTCACGTCCAGCGCGGGGGCGCCGGGCACCTTGCCGTGCGCCCAGGCGTGGAAGACGAAGGTGTCGTTCGGGCAGGGCGAATAGGCGATCTTGAGCGCGGGGTCCGCGGGCGCCGTGGCGTTCACGGTCTGCTCTGCTGCGTCGGTCACGGCGTCCTCCAGGAGTTCAGGGCCCGCGGCAGCCGGCCGAAGGCGGCGGTCAGTGCGCCGAGCGCCTCGCCGATGCGCCAGGCGGCGCGGTCGCGCGGGCCGACGGGGTTGGAGATCGTACGGAGTTCGAGCACCGCGACCCCGTGGGCGGCGGCGGCCTCGGCGACCCCGAAGCCCTCCATCGCCTCGGCCAGCGCCCGCGGGTGACGGTCCATCAGTTCACTGGCCCGCTCGGCGCTGCCGGTCACCGTCGACCCGGTCAGCACGGCGCCGGGCGCCGCACCGGTGGCCTCGGCCACGGCCCGTACGAGCGCCTGCGGCGGCCGGTGGGAGTCCCGGCCGAAGCCCAGCGCGGTGACCGGGACGAAGCCCTCGTCGGTCTGCGCGCCCAGGTCGGCGGCGACGATCTCCTCGGCGACGACGGCCGAGCCGACGGGGGCCGAGCCGACGGGAGCTCCCGCGCCGTCGGGGCGCCGGAAGCCGCCGCCGATACCGGCCGAGACGACCAGGTCGTAGTGCAGCCCGCGGCAGGCGGCGGCGGTCAGCGCGGTCGCGGTGCCGGCCGCGGCTGCCGCCGGGCCGACCCCGGCGGCGAGCACGTCCAGGAGCAGACCGCCGGACGCCTTCGGTGCGATCCGGTGCACCGCGTAGCCGCCCGGCAGGGCGCTCTCCTCGGGCGGGCCGGGCGCGCACGCGGTCACCGCGTCGCGCTCGGCCGGTACGGCGGTGACGACCAGGATGTGCATCAGGGGCGCTCCCACGGCCTCGGTGCGCTCGGGGAAACCGGCGGCCTCAGGATTCCGCGCGCTTGAGCTTGATGTTCCACACGCCGGTGTACTCGCCGTTCTTGGACGTCACGATCGAGACGACGGTGGAGTCGGCCAGGCTGCGGGTCTGCTGGTTGTAGAAGAGCTGGTCGGCGTTGGGCACCGAGGCGTAGGTCTGCTTGCTGAGGTTGGTGATCGCGGCGTTGTTGGACAGCGCGATCCACCCCTGCTCGGCCATGTCGGGCTCCACGCCGAGCCGGACCTTGTCACCGGGGTGCACGGTGATCGTCTTCTTGGGCTCGGTGGACAGGCACTCCTGGAACTTCTCGCGCGCCTTCTTGTCCTCGCTGCCGAGGTTGCCGAGCACCTTGCCGTCCTCGTAGCAGGAGGCTTCGGCGGTCACGGTGTCCTTGCCAACGGTCACTGTGGCCAGCGGAGTCGGCTTCTCGCAGGCGGAGAGGGCAAGCATGCCCAGGGTCACGGCACCGAAAGCGGCAGCGGCACGGCGGCTCTTGCCCCGGGAAAACAACGCAGCGGTCATGCGGGCAGGCTATCGGGCGGCCCGGCTCAGGCCACGCGGGGGTGCGGCGTGCCGCGGCGGGCCGCGCCCAGCAGGCCCCGTACGGTCGCCGCCGCGCCGGCCGTCACCATCGCGGCGGCCACCGACATCCCGACCACCCCATTGAGCGGCAGCACGATCCCGATCGCACCGCCCAGGACCCAGGACAGCTGCAGCACCGTCTCCGAGCGCGCGAAGGCGGAGGTACGCACCTCCTCGGGCACATCGCGCTGGATCACCGCGTCCAGTGACAGCTTGGCCAGCGCCTGGCACAGGCCCGCCGTGGCCGCCGCGGCCGTCACCACCACCACCGCCACCACCTCGTAGAACACCGCGGCCGTCACCGTCGCGCCCAGCGCCAGCCCCAGCATCACCACGATGATCGCCTCCGGGCCGCGGGCCCGCAGCCAGGCGCCGACGGCCGTGCCCAGCGCGTTGCCCGCACCGGCCGCCACCCCGGCCAGCCCCAGCGACTCGGTCGGGGTCAGCCCGCCCAGCGGGTGCTCGCGCAGCAGGAAGGCCAAAAAGAAGATGAGGAAACCGGAGAGCATCCGCAGCGCGCTGTTGGCCTGCAGGCCGTGCAGCACCGAAGGGCCGACCGTACGCAGCCCGGGCCGCCGCTTGGACAGGACCGTGCCCTGGGTCTCCTCGGCCGAGGCGAGCCGGGCCGGCCGCTCGCCCTTGGCCGAGTCGACCTTGTGGGGCAGCGTGAAGGACAGCACGGTCCCCGCGGTGAACACCGCGAAGGCGCCGTACAGCGGCCAGCTCGGCCCGATCAGATGCAGCGCGCCGCCCAGCGGCGCCGCGGCCCCGGTGGCCAGCAGCCCCGCCAGGGTGACCCGCGAATTGGCCTTCACCAGGGCGATGCGCGGCGGCAGCAGCCGGGGCACGACGGCGGATCTCACCACCCCGTACGCCTTGGAGGACACCAGGACGCCCAGCGCCGCCGGATACAGCTCCAGACCGCCGCCGGCCACCGCGCCCGCCATCGTCAGCGCCAGCAGCGCGCGGGCCAGCATCGCGCCGGCCATGGCAGCCCTGCGGCCGTGCGGGATGCGGTCCAGCAGCGGGCCGATGACCGGGGCGAGGATCGCGAAGGGGGCCATCGTCACGGCGAGGTAGAGGGCCACCCTGCCGCGCGCCTGATCGGTCGGTACGGAGAAGAAGACGGTCGAGGCGAGCGCGATCGTGATCAACATGTCACCGGCGGAATTCACCGCGTGCAGCTCGATCAGCTTGCCCAGGCCCGACTCGCCCGCGCCGTGCGCGTGCGTGGCGCGCCGTATGCCACGCCCGGTGGCCGTGAAGGGCCGTCTCAGGGCATGCCCCACGGCCCGGCCCGCGTCTGCGGCCCGGTTGCCCCGGCGCTTGCCCGGTGCCCAGCCGGACACCCTGCTCGACGACCTCGCGGCAGCCACGTTGGCCATACTGCCCCAACTCGCCCATGTGAGGGCAGTTTCCGCTGGTTCCCGTGGGAGACACGGCGCGCCGTGCGGCCGGGTCGCCTGGGGCGGTGGCGGCTGCCGGTGACATTTGCCGCTCCCACCGGGGGGTCGTCCACGTTTGAAGGGGTAGCGTGTGTAGCGCGCCACCGGCGGTCGTCCTTGGCCGCGCGCCTTACCGCGATCCCGCAGAATGGTTCGTAATAGGTGCGCTCGACCGGGACCGATCGATCGGGCGCGGACGTCGACGCGGTCCCCTGGTCCGCTCCGCCCGCCCCGGCACGCCGGTCGTCCGGACAGGACAGGACAGCTCCGGCTGGCGCACTCGTGAGACGGCGTGGAAGAGAGAATCGATTCTTGTGAGTGCTGCGATGCGAAGCCGTACCCCGGACCGCCTGTGCGCCGAGGCGGTAGACCTTGCCCGCGCCGCGGCCGAGGAGGTCGCGCTCCCCGGCATGGTCGGCGAGCACGCCGACGCCGTGGCCGACGGGGACCGCGTCGTCACGCATCTCTTCGAGTGCAAGGAGCCGGGCTACCGCGGCTGGCGCTGGGCGGTGACGGTCGCCCGCGCCTCCCGCGCCAAGGTCGTCACGCTGGACGAGACGGTGCTGCTGCCCGGCCCGGACGCGCTGATGGCGCCCGAGTGGGTGCCGTGGAGCGAGCGGCTGCGGCCCGGCGACATGGGGCCCGGGGACCTGCTGCCCACCGAGGCCGAGGACCTGCGGCTGGAGCCGGGCTTCTCCGGTGAGGACGCTCCGCCGCCGAACTCCGTGCTCTCCCCGGAGATGGAGGACCGCGCGGCGGCCGAGGACGCCGACCTCGCGCCCGGCTCGCCCGCCGCGCAGCCGGGGGCACCCGCCCGCGGCAGCATCGCGGACCTCGCCGAGGAACTGGGCATGCGGCGCGCCCGGGTGCTGTCCCGGTACGGGCTGCACGCCGCGGCGGACCGGTGGGAAGAGGCGTACGGGCCCAAGACACCGATGGCGCAGGCGGCGCCCGCGTCGTGCATGAGCTGCGGCTTCCTGGTGCCGCTGGCGGGGTCGCTGCGGCAGGCGTTCGGGGTGTGCGCGAACGAGTTCGGGCCCGCGGACGGGCGGGTGGTCTCTTTGGGGTACGGGTGCGGTGGGCACTCCGAGGCGGCCGTGATGCCGAAGCCGCCGCGGCCGGCGCCGCCGGTTTTGGACGAGACCGTGGTGGAGCCGATGCCGTTGCGGCCGGACCGGTCGGGTGGCTCGGTGTCGGACACGGAGCCGGCGGAGGAGCTCGGCCACAGCTAGGCGCTGCGCTGCGCCTGCGTTGTTTTGCTCCGGGTCTGCCGGGTACGGCGCCGTTCGTGCTGTGCCCGCCTGCGGCGGGATCGAGGGTGTTTTCGGGCTGAGCCCCGGTGCTCCGGTGACGGTGGCGGCGGCTCCGGGGTGGGGTACTGGGCTGCTTCGCTTTACGCCCAGTACCCCACCCCAAAGCCACCGCCACCTCCCGTGGTCGTGGGGTTTCGCCCGGCCGGTGGGGGTGGCCGGGGGTGCCCGCCACTTTCCGTTGTGGTGGGTCCGTTCCCGGTGGGGTGGGGTTTACGGCGCGTGCGCAGGGCACCGGTACGCTGCGGATTCGACGAGGTGAGGGAGACGCGGACGTGAGCGGAGCGGGGATGGCTCGGGGGGCTTCCGAAGGGGCGGATCCGTTCGGGACCGCGCGGCTCAGGCGCGGTGTGCTGGATGCCTGGGCGGCCTCGCCGGCCCGGTTCCGCGAGGACGCCAACGCCGAGGAGGACCTCGCGCTGGGCGGCTACCGCGACCGGCTCGCGGTGGAGCTGGCGCAGAACGCCTCGGACGCGGCGGCCCGCGCCGGGATTCCCGGACGGCTGCGGCTCACGCTGCACCCCGCGAAGGCGGACGCGCCCGCCGTACTCGTCGCCTCCAACACCGGTGCGCCGCTGGACGCCAGCGGCATGGAGTCGCTGTCCACCCTGCGCGCGTCCGCCAAGCGGGAGGCCGAGGCCACCGGTGCGGTCGGCCGCTTCGGTGTCGGCTTCGCCGCCGTGCTGGCCGTCAGTGACGAGCCCGCGCTCATCGGCCGTACGGGAGGTGTGCGCTGGTCCCTGGCGGAAGCCCAGGAGATGGCGCGGGAGATCGCCCGGCACAGCCCCGGCCTGGGCAGTGAGCTGCGCCGCCGGGACGGGCATGTGCCGCTGCTGCGGCTGCCGCTGCCCGCGGAGGGCAGCGCGCCCGAGGGGTACGACACCGCCGTGGTGCTGCCGCTGCGCGACGGCGCGGCGCAGGACCTGGCGTCCCGGCTGCTGGCGGGCATCGACGACGCGCTGCTGCTGACGCTGCCCGGGCTCGCCGAGATCGTGGTGGAAACCCCGGACGGCGTACGGGAGTTGAGGCGGCGCCAGGACGGGCCGTACACCGTGGTCGAGGACAGTGCGCGCGGGCCCGTCCGCTGGCGGGTGGTCAGCCAGGGCGGGCCGCTGGACGCGGCGCTGCTCGCCGACCGTCCGGTGGAGGAGCGGCTGCGGCCGGTGTGGTCGGTGACCTGGGCGGTGCCGGTGGACGACGAGGGCGCGCCCGCGCGGCCCGGGACCAACGCCGTGGTGCACGCGCCCACGCCCACCGACGAACCGCTGGGGCTGCCCGCGCTGCTGATCGCCTCCTTCCCGCTGGAGCCCACCCGGCGCCATGTCGCGGCCGGTCCGCTGGCCGACTTCCTCACCGAGCGCGCGGCCGAGGCGTACACGGAGCTGCTGCGCTCCTGGCAGCCGGTGTCCACCGGCACGCTGGATCTGGTGCCGGGGCCGCTGGGCAAGGGCGCACTGGACGGCGAGCTGCGGCGGATGGTGCTGGAGCGGCTGCCGCGGGTGCGCTTCCTGCCGAGCGCGGCTGCTGGTGTGGCGGGTGGTGTCGATGCTGCCGCTGAGGAGTGGGAGGACGCGCCGGAGCCGGGCGGCAAGGGCGAGGAGCGCTATGCGCTGCGGCCCGTGGACGCCGAGCTGGCGGAGGGGGCGGGGGCCGGGACGGTCGCCGTGCTGGCCGAGCTGTTCCCCAGCCTGCTGCCCGCGGGGCTGGAGCGGCGGCCCGAACTGCGTGCGCTGGGCGTCGCCCGGGTGCCGCTGGGCGAGATCATCGACCGGCTCGCGGGTGTCGAGCGCGCGCCGCAGTGGTGGTGGCGGCTGTACGACTCGCTGGGCGGGACCGATCCGGACCGGCTGAGCGGGCTGCCGGTGCCGCTGGCCGATACCCGTACGGCGATCGGGCCGCGGCAGGTGCTGCTGCCGCTGACGCAGGAGGGCGCCGACGCCGCGGAGCGGCACCGTACGCTCGCCCGCCTCGGGCTGAAGGTCGCGCACCCCGGCGCGGTGCACCCGCTGCTGGAGAAGCTGGGGGCCACTCCCGCCTCGCCGCGTGCGGTGCTCACCACGCCGCAGGTGCGCTCGGCCGTCGCGCACTCGCTGGACTCCGAGGACGACTTCGACCTGCTCGGGGACGGCCTTCAGGGGCCGCTGGACGCCGAGACGCTCGCCGAGACCGTGCTCGGGCTGGTGCGCGACGCGGGGCTCGCGCCCGGCGACGAGCCGTGGCTGGGCGCGCTCGCACTGCCCGACGAGGACGGGGAGCTCGCGCCCGCGGGCGAGCTGGTGCTGCCGGGCAGCGCCTTCGAGCAGGTCATCCGTGAGGGTGAACTCGCGGCCTGTGACGCGGAGTTGGCGGAACGTTGGGGCGAGCAGCCGCTGACCGCTGTCGGCGTGCTGGCCGACTTCGCGCTCGTACGCGCCCAGGACGTGGTCCTGGACCCGGACGAACTGGAGCCCAGGGACGGCGACTTCGCCGAACCGGACGACGCCGGGCTGCTGGACGCGGTGGACGTGTGGTGCGAGGACGTCCTCGACGGGCTGCCGGACACCCCCGTGCCGCCGGTGGCCACCGAGCTGGTCGCCGTACGCGATCTGGACCTGGTGGACGACGACGCCTGGCCGCAGGTGCTCGCGATGCTCTCGCGGCCGCCGCTGCGGGACGCGCTCACCGCCCCGGTGCGGGTGCTGCTCCCGGACGGCCGGCACGAGCTGGTACGGCCCTACACCGCGTGGTGGCTGCGCGGGCACCCGGTCCTGGACGGGCGGCGCCCGGCCGGGCTGCGGGCCGCGGGCGGCGACGAGCTGCTGGCCGGGCTGTACGAGGCCGCCGACGCGGGGGAGGTGGACGCCCAGGTGCTGCGCGCGCTGGGCGTGCGCACCTCGGCGGCGGCGCTGCTGGAGGAGCCGGGCGGCGCGGCCGAACTGCTCTCCCGCCTGGCGGACGAGGACCTGCCCGTCGGCACGGCCCAACTGCACGCGCTCTACGGGCTGCTGGCCGACCTGGAGCCCGAGCAGGTGACCCTGCCCGAGGAGCTGCGGGTCGTGACGGACGGCGAGGTGGGGGTGGCCGACGCGGCGGACGCGGTGGTCGCCGACGCGCCGGACCTGATGCCGCTGGCGGCCGGTCTGCCGCTGCTGCCGGTGCGCCCGTCCCGGGCCGCCGACCTCGCCGAGCTCTTCCAGGTGCGCCGTCTGAGCGAGCTGTTCACCGCTGCCGTACGCACCGAGGGCACCCGCCACGAGGTCCCGGACCCCGTGCGCGCCCTCCTCGGCCCCGCCACCCCCGGCTCCTACATCGAGCACGAGGAGCTGTTCCTGGAGGGCGAGGACACCGAGCTGGACTGGCGCTTCACGCCCGACGGCACGCTGCACGCCGCCACCCTGGAGGGCGTCGCGGCGGGCCTGGCCTGGGCGGCCGGACAGTGGCCCCGCCGCTTCGAGGTGGCGGCCCTGCTGGAGGACCCGGACCGGGTGGAAGAGCTGGCCAGGGCCCGCTGGTTCGACTGAGCGCTCCCGACGGCTCAGAAGTCGTCGGCGCCGTTGCGCAGTTCGGGGGTCCAGTAGCCGGTCGCCCACTTCGCCGGGTCGACGGCGATGCCGCTGCCGCCCGGGGCCCGCACCGCGGTCATGCCGCCGCCCTGGAGGGTGACGGAGAAGGCGGTGACGGGCTCGGTGTTCTCGGTGCGCCCGCCGTCGGAGAGCTTCACCAGGGCGTACGCGGGGGCGCCGGGGGTGAGGACGACGGGGGCGGCGGGCTTGCTCTTGGCGACGGCCGGCACGTCCTGCTTGTGGCTCTCCAGGAACTGGATGTGCGGGAAGCCGGTCAGCTTGCAGCTGCGGGAGGCGGTGTTCTTCGCCGTCAGCACGATGTGGGTGTAGGGCGGCCCGTCCTGGTGGGCGGCGCTGATACGGACGTCCTTGGTGGTGCAGGCGGGCGCGCCCGCGGCCCCTGCCCCGGCGGAGGCCTTCGCGGCGCCGCCGCCGTGCGGGGCGCCGGTGTTGTCGCCCGTACCGCCGCCGGTGGCCTTGTGCGTACCGGTGGCCTTCTCGCCGCCGCTCTGGTGCGCGGAGTCGTTCTGCGCGGACTGTTCGGCGGCGGGGGCCTGGCCCGTGGCCTTCGTGCCGGACCCGTCGCCGCCGCACGCGGTGAGAGCCAGGGCGAGCACGGCGGTGGACGCGGCGGCGAGAGCGGTGGAGCGGCTGCGGAGCGTACGCATGGGATGTCCCCCTGGGGAAATGGCGCGGGCACTCGCCCTCTGTTCCGGCGAGCCGCGCCTGACCTGCTGACATCCATGAGTGTTCAGGCCGCCGCTAACGTCCGGCTGCCTCGTCGCTAACGGGCGGCTGACGTCCGGGGCCGGGGAGGGCGCCGCGGCAGGTGTGCTGCCGCGGCACCTGTGTCAGGAGTTGATGTACTTCTTGACGACGAGGCAGATGAGCGTGATCACGGCGGCGCTGATGATCAGCCACTCCCACCACTGCGTGCTGCCCCCGCCGCCGCTGGATGTGCCCTGATGGCCGTAGCGGTGATGTGCGTTCGCCAGAACCTCGACGGCGATCCCCGTTGTGTAAGACATGCGCGGGACTCTAGGGGCGGGTGGGGCGGGGCACCAGCGCCGTCGGGGTCTGTGGCCGGTTCCGGCCGTATCAGGAGGGCTGTTTGCGGCCGAGGACGCGCCAGGTGATTTCCAGCAGGGCGGAGGCGGCGACGGCGATGCCCACGGCGGTCCAGGGCATGGTCGTACCGACCAGCTTCAGCTGGAAGAAGTCCTGGAGCCAGGGGGTGACCAGGACGATGACGAAGCCGAGGCCCATGACGGCGACCAGGCCGATGCGCCACCAGGTGTAGGGGCGGGCGATGATCGCCAGGACCCACATGGCGACGAGGAAGAGCGTCAGGGTCGTGGCGCTGGTCTCCGCCTCAAGATGGCCGGGGCCGCTGTAGTGGCTGCGGGCCAGGAGGTAGGTGGTGAAGGTGGCGGCGCCCGCGATGACGCCCGACGGCAGGGCGTACCGCATCACGCGTTTGACGAAGTTGGGCTGGGCGCGCTCCTTGTTGGGGGCCAGGGCCAGGAAGAACGCGGGGACGCCGATGGTCAGGGTGGACAGCAGCGTGAGGTGGCGGGGCAGGAAGGGGATCGGGATCTGCCAGATGGCGACCAGGATGGCCAGCAGGACGGAGTAGACCGTCTTGGTCAGGAAGAGGGTCGCGACGCGGGTGATGTTGCCGATGACGCGGCGGCCCTCGGCGACGACCGAGGGGAGGGTCGCGAAGCTGTTGTTGAGCAGGACGATCTGGGCGACGGCGCGGGTGGCCTCGGAGCCGGAGCCCATGGAGACGCCGATGTCGGCGTCCTTGAGGGCCAGGACGTCGTTCACGCCGTCGCCGGTCATCGCGACGTTGTGGCCGCGGGACTGGAGGGCTGCGACCATGTCGCGCTTCTGCTGGGGCGTGACGCGGCCGAAGACGGCGCCCTTCTCCAGCACATCGGCCATCTCGGACTGGTCGGTGGGCAGTTGGCGGGCGTCGACCGGGGCGTCCGCGCCGGGCAGGCCGAGCTTTCCGGCCACCGCGCCGACCGAGACGGCGTTGTCACCGGAGATGACCTTGGCCTGGACGTTCTGCTCCTCGAAGTAGCGCAGGGTGTCCGAGGCGTCGGGCCGCAGCCGCTGTTCGAGGACGACCAGGGCGGTGGGCCGTACGCCCTGGGCGACCGCGGGGTCGTCCAGCTCCTTGTCGGAGCGGGCGAGCAGGAGTACGCGCAGGCCCTGGGAGTTGAGGTCGTCGATCTCGGCGAGGGTGGCGTCGCCGGGCGGCAGCAGGACGTCGGGGGCGCCCAGCAGCCAGGCGGCGGACTCGCCGTCGGGGGAGTTGAGGCAGGCGCCGCTGTACTTGCGGGCGGAGGAGAAGGGCAGCGACTCCGTGCAGCGCCACTCCTGGCTGTCCGGGTAGGCGTCGATGATGGCCTGGAGCGAGGCGTTGGGGCGGGGGTCGGACTCGCCGAGCGCGCCCAGCACCTGCTTGACGTACGCCTCGTCGCTGCCGTTGAGCGGGCGCAGCTCCGAGACGTCCATGCCGCCCTCGGTGAGCGTGCCGGTCTTGTCCAGGCACACCACGTCGACCCGGGCCAGGCCCTCGATGGCGGGGAGTTCCTGGACGAGGCACTGCTTGCGGCCCAGGCGGATGACGCCGATGGCGAAGGCGACGGAGGTCAGCAGGACCAGGCCCTCGGGGATCATCGGGACGATGCCCGCGATCATCTTCGCCACCGACTCCTTGCCCGGCAGCTTGAGGGTGAACAGGTGCAGGATGATCAGCGCGACCGAGGTCGGGATCATCATCCAGGTCACGTACTTCAGGATCTGGCTGATGCCGCTGCGCAGCTCGGAGTGGACGAGCGTGAAGCGGGAGGCCTCCTCGGCGAGCTGGGCGGCGTACGCCTCGCGCCCGACCTTGGTGGCGGTGAAGGCGCCGCCGCCGGCGACCACGAAGCTGCCGGACATGACCTTGTCGCCGGGCTTCTTCAGGACCGGGTCGGCCTCGCCGGTCAGCAGCGACTCGTCGATCTCCAGGCCGTCGGCCTCCATGACCTCGCCGTCGACGATGACCTTGTCGCCGGGGCCCAGCTCGATCAGGTCGCCGAGGACGACCTCGGAGGTGGGGACCTGGGCGGCCACGCCGTCGCGGCGGACCGTCGGCTTGGCCTCGCCGATGACGGCGAGGTTGTCCAGGGTCTTCTTGGCGCGCAGCTCCTGGATGATGCCGATGCCGGTGTTCGCGATGATCACGAAGCCGAAGAGGGAGTCCTGGATCGGGGCGACGACCAGGGCGATGACGAAGAGCACGCCGATGATGGCGTTGAAGCGGGTGAAGACGTTGGAGCGGACGATCTCGGCGGTCGAGCGCGAGGACCGTACGGGGACGTCGTTGACCTCGCCCCTGGCCACCCGCTCGGCGACCTCGGCGGTACTCAGCCCCGTATGGGCCGGTGGGGGAGCGGCCACGCCGCTGCCACCGGCGGCTGGGCCGCCCGGCTCGGGTCCCTCGACTTCGGTCTTCGCCCGCTGCGTCATGCATTCGACGGTACGGGCGGACTGCCCGATTTACCCGCTGAATACGCACAGAGAGGTGGTGGGGGTTATTACAACGTCAGGTGGCAACCCCCGGCACCCTGGTTGCGTCCGCCCCCGTCCCGCCATGTGTACGGACATGTCGGGATGTCGTGCGGGCGTATCAGGCCGCGTCCGCGCCGCCCGCCGCGGCCTCGGCCGCGTGCCGCTTGATGGCCGCGTCGCGCTTGCGTACGTACCAGACGCCGAGCAGGCCCAGGGCGCCGCCGGCCAGGCAGGTCCACACCCACCAGGTGTGGCCGTTGTCGGCGAACCAGCCGTAGAACGGCAGCTGGGCGAGGAAGAGCACGAACCAGATGATGGTGCCGCCGGTGATCGTGCCGACGACGGGACCCTCCAGCGGCGGCGGGGCCTCGCGCAGTTCGGACTTCTTCCACATGGGGGTCAGCTTACGGGGCGCCCGTACCCGGTCCTGTATCAGGGAGGCGGGGGCCAGTGGCCACAGGGGTCTACGCGCGGAGATAGCGATCACCGGCTTGTTTATTCATACTGAACCTGTCCGGATCTGACTGGATTGGTTCGTTGAATCCTCCAAGCTGATCCGGTTGTTCATGTTCCGGGGTCTTAGGCCCCTGTGCCTCCCGCAGGCCCGTACGCGACTGAGGTCCCGAATGTCCCCCTCGGCCACCACGCCGGTCGACGCTGCCCCCAGCTCAGGTCCGCAGCCGCCGAAGAACGGTCTCGACCGGTTCTTCAAGATTTCCGAGCGGGGGTCGACGGTCTCCCGCGAGCTGCGCGGCGGCCTGGCGACGTTCTTCGCGATGGCCTACATCGTCGTACTGAACCCGATCATCCTCGGCGCAGGCCAGGACAAGTTCGGGCACCAGCTGGACAACGCCCAGCTGGTCACGGCCACCGCCCTGATGGCGGGCCTGTCCACGATCCTGATGGGCGTGATCGGCAACGTCCCGATCGCGATCGCCGCGGGCCTGGGCATCAACGCCGTGGTCTCCCTCCAGCTCGCCCCCAAGATGAGCTGGCCGGACGCGATGGGCATGGTCGTGCTCGCCGGTCTGGTGCTGATGATCCTGGTCGCCTCCGGTCTGCGGCAGCGCGTCATGGACGCGATCCCCGGCGGGCTGCGGCGCGCCATCGCGATCGGCATCGGCATGTTCATCTCGCTGGTCGGCCTGGTGGACGCGGGCTTTGTGACCCGTAACCCCGATGCCGCGCACACCACCGTGCCGCTCGCGCTCGGCCAGGGCGGTCAGCTCCAGGGCTGGCCGGTGCTGGTCTTCGTGCTGGGCCTGGCGCTGATGTTCGTGCTGACCGTACGCAGGACCAAGGGCGCGATCCTGATCGGCATGGTCGTGATGGCCCTGGTCGCGATCGTCATCAACACGGTGGCGACGATCCCGGACGCGAGCTGGGGCCTGGCCGTGCCCAAGGTGCCGGACAGCGTGGTCGGCGCGCCGGACTTCGGTCTCATCGGCGAGATCAGCCTCTTCGGCGGCTTCAGGGAAGTCGGCGTGCTCACCGGCTGCCTCTTCGTCTTCACCGTGCTGCTCTCCGGCTTCTTCGACGCGATGGGCACCATCATCGGCGTCGGCGAGGAGGCCGGGCTGACCGACAAGAACGGCCAGCTGCCCGGCATGGGCAAGATCCTGATGGTGGACGGCATCGCGGTCGCGGCCGGCGGCGTCGGCTCGGCCTCCGCCAACACCTGCTTCGTGGAGTCCACGGCAGGCGTCGGCGAGGGGGCGCGTACGGGCCTGGCGAACATCGTTACCGGCGGTCTGTTCCTGCTCGCGCTGGTCTTCACGCCGCTGGCGACCGTCGTGCCGTCCCAGGCCGCCACCCCGGCGCTGGTCGTCGTCGGCTTCCTGATCATGGCTTCGAACATCCGGGACATCGACTGGGGCGACTTCACCGTCGCCGTGCCGGCGTTCCTGACGATGATCTCGATGCCGTTCACGTACAGCATCACCAACGGCATCGGCCTGGGCGTGCTGGCCTTCATCCTGCTGCGGTCGGTCACGGGCCGCTTCAAGGAGATCCCGTGGCTGCTGAACGTCGTCGGGCTGTGCTTCCTGGTCTACTTCCTGCTCAACCCGATCGAGCAGGCGCTGGGGGTGAAGTAGGCCCCGGTCTCACTTCGCCTCTTCCGGCAGCGCCGGGGCGGCGTAGAACTTCTCCACCTTGTCGACCGACGTCTTGAAACGTTCGTCGAAGTCATCGCGGATGAGCGTTCGGACCACATAGTCCTGGACGCTCATTCCGCGTTTCGCGGCGTGCTGCCGAATGCGCTCCAGCAGCTCCCCGTCCACGCGCAGGCTGAGCACTCTCGATCCCATAGGCACACAGTCCCGGTAGGTCTGCGTCAGGTGCGTCACTTTCCGGCACGTCCTCACTCATACGGGTGATGTGCGTGGTGCCTCCACCCTCCCGCTTTCTTTAGAGAGGGTAATGAGTTATGCTAACGAACATGCCGGAACTGTCCCTCGGCGACGACGCTGCCGCCGTGAACGCGCTGCGGTCCGCCGTAATGCGCCTGTCCCGCCGACTCAAGCACCAACGGGTCGACGAGTCGCTGAGCCCCACCGAGATGTCGGTGCTCGGTACTCTCGCCCGGTGCGGCAGCGCCACCCCCGGCGAGCTGGCCCGCAAGGAGCACGTCCAGCCGCCGTCGATGACCCGCATCGTGGCGATGCTGGAGGCCAAGGGGCTGGTCCGGCTGGAGCCGCACCCCGACGACCGCCGTCAGAAGGTCGTCACCCAGACCGAACAGGCCGAGGCGATGCTCGAGGAGAGCCGCCGCAAGCGCAACGCATGGCTGGCCGAACTCGCGGCCGGCCTGGACGAGGACGAGTGGGCGGCGCTACGCGCCGCCGCGCCCGTGCTGGAGAAGCTCGCGCACCTGTAAGACGAGAGCCGAGGAGGCGAACCCACTTTGAGTACGGGATCCGGAGCAGACTCCGCCCCCGCACACAACCCCTACGACGACAACCGCACCGGGCCCGCCAAAAAGGGCGGCACCTTCAGCTCCCTGCGGGTCCGCAACTACCGTCTGTTCGCCGGCGGACAGATGGTCTCCAACACCGGCACCTGGATGCAGCGCATCGCCCAGGACTGGCTGGTGCTCAGCCTCACCGGTTCCTCGGCCGCCGTCGGAATCACCACCGCGCTGCAGTTTCTCCCCATGCTGCTCTTCGGGCTGTACGGCGGCGTGATCGCCGACCGCTTCCCCAAGCGCACGCTGCTGCTGATGACCCAGACCGCGATGGGGCTGACCGGGCTCGCCCTCGCCGCCTTGACCCTGACCGGCCACGTCCAGGTCTGGCACGTCTACCTGATGGCCACCCTGCTCGGACTGGTCACCGTCGTCGACAACCCCGCCCGGCAGGCCTTCGTCGTGGAGATGGTCGGCCCCGAGGACCTGCGCAACGCCGTCAGCCTGAACTCCGCCAACTTCCAGTCCGCCCGGCTCGTCGGCCCGGCCGTCGCCGGTGTCCTGATCACCGCGGTGGGCAGCGGCTGGGCGTTCCTGCTCAACGGCCTGTCCTTCATCGCGCCGGTCGCCGGACTGCTGATGATGCGTACGGCCGAACTGCACAAGGTCGACCGGGTGCCGCGCGGCAAGGGGCAGTTGAGGGAAGGGCTGCGGTACGTGGCCGGGCGGCCCGAGCTGATCTGGCCGATCGTGCTGGTCGGCTTCATCGGGACCTTCGGCTTCAACTTCCCCATCTGGCTGACCGCCTTCGTCGACAAGGTCTTCCACGCCGACGCGGGGACGTACGGCCTGTTCAACACGCTGATGGCGGCCGGGTCGCTGGCCGGGGCGCTGCTCGCGGCCCGGCGCGGGACCTCGCGGCTGCGGCTGCTGGTCGGCGCGGCGCTGATGTTCGGCGTGCTGGAGATGGCGGCCGCGCTGGCGCCCTCGCTCTGGCTCTTCGTGGCGCTGCTGGTGCCGATCGGCATGCTGGGGCTGACGGTCAACGTCACCGCGAACTCCAGCGTGCAGATGGCCACCGATCCCGCGATGCGGGGGCGGGTGATGAGCCTGTTCATGATGGTGTTCATGGGCGGTACGCCGCTGGGCGCGCCGCTGGTCGGCTGGGCCACGGACGCGTACGGCCCCCGGGTCGGCTTCCTGGCCGGCGGCCTGATCTCCGCGCTGGCGGCGCTCGGTGTCGGCCTGGCGCTGGCCCGGGTGGGCGGTCTTCGCCTGAAGATCGACCTGCGGCGGGGGCGGCAGCATCTGGCGTTCGTCCCGCGTCAGCCGGCGGAGAAGGAGAGCCTGGCCGCGGCTGCGTAGCCGGCCGGAGGCCGGTGCCGTGCCGATTTGCTGACGAGGCCCGTCGGGCGGGTGCCGCGCTGTGCGCGGCGCCGCTGTCCGGCGGGCCTTCGGCCGCCCGGGCGCTCCGCGGGGAGGGCCGTCGTGCGTCTGCGGGCACGTCGTGGCCGGTCGCGCCCACGCGGCGGAGCCGCATATCGACGCAGCCCCGCGCCCCTTTATTGGGGCGCGTCCGTCCGTAGGCCGGAAACTGGCCCCATGAGAATCTTTGCCGCTGTGTTGCCGCCGGAGGCGGCTGTGGAGGAACTGGCCGCGGAAGTAGCCGAGTTGAAGCGGCTGCCGGAGGCCGAGGGGCTGCGGTGGACGGGGCAGGCCGGGTGGCACTTCACGGTGGCCTTCTACGGGGAAGTGGGGGAGGAGGTGCTGCCAAAGCTGCACGAGCGGTTGGGGCGGGCGGCCCGGCGGCGGGAGCCCTTTCCTCTGCGGCTCAAGGGGGGCGGACACTTCGGGGACCGGGCGCTGTGGGCCGGGGCCGAGGGGGATCTGGTGGCGATGCGGCGGCTGGCGGACGGGGCGGCGGCCGGGGCGCGGCGGGCCGGGGTGGCGATGGAGGAGCACCGCGGCTACGTTCCGCACCTGACCCTCGCGCGCAGCCGGACCCGCGGCCGTACGGGCGCCAGTGCGCAGGCGCCCACCTTGGGACTCGCGCCGTTCGTGGACGCGCTGGCGGGGTTCGAGGGCCGCCGGTGGACGGTGGGTGAGCTGGCGCTCGTACGCAGCCGTCTGCCGGTGGCCGGGGTGCCCCGCGAGCAGCCCCGGTACGAGACGGTGGCGGCGTGGCCGCTGGGCGGATGACGGGTGTGCCGGGCATGGACCGGGCGTGGGGAGCCGGGGGGCGCAGGGCCCGGCCGCAGGGGCGCACCTCCGGGGCGGTTACGCTCGGAGGGTGGATCCCAAGACCCGTAACCGGATCATGTCCGGTCTGCTCGCCGTGCTGCTCATCGTCGTGATCGTGGCGGCCGCCCTGCGCTGACGCTCGGCGCGCCGGGCGGCCACCGGGAACGGCGTGCGCCCGGCTACCAGGCGAAGGCCTCCGGGGAGGGGCCGGGGCCGGGGAAGATCTCGTCGAGGGCGGTGAGCAGTTCCTCCGGCAGCGTGAGCGTCACGGCGCGCAGCGCGGAGGCGAGCTGTTCGCTGGTGCGCGGCCCGACGATGGGACCGGTCACGCCGGGGCGGGTGAGCAGCCAGGCCAGCGCCACCTCGCCCGGCTCCAGACCGTGCTGGTCCAGCAGGTCCTCGTACGCCTGGATCCGGCCGCGGATCGCGGAGGAGGCGAGCGCGTCGGCCGAACGACCGCTTGCCGTACGGGCCGAGCCGCCCTCGCGCTCCTTGCGCAGGGCGCCGCCCAGCAGGCCGCCGTGCAGCGGGGACCAGGGGATGACGCCCAGGCCGTAGCGCCGGGCGGCCGGGATGACCTCCATCTCGGCGCGGCGCTCGGCGAGGTTGTAGAGGCACTGCTCGCTGACCAGGCCGAGCGAGCCGCGGCGGGCCGCCGTCTCGTTGGCCTCGGCGATGTTCCAGCCGGCGTGGTTGGAGGAGCCCGCGTACAGGATCTTGCCCTGCTGGACCAGGACGTCGATGGCCTGCCAGATCTCGTCCCACGGGGTGTCCCGGTCCACGTGGTGGAACTGGTAGAGGTCGATGTGGTCGGTGCCCAGCCGCTGCAGGCTGGCGTCGACGGCCCGGCGGATGTTGAGGGCGGAGAGCTTGTCGGCGTTGGGCCAGGCCGGGCCCTCGGCGGTGGACATGTTGCCGTAGACCTTCGTGGCCAGGACGACCTTGTCGCGGCGGCCGCCGTCCTTGGCGAACCAGGAGCCGATGATCTCCTCGGTGCGGCCCTTGTCGGCGCCCCAGCCGTAGACGTTGGCGGTGTCGAAGAAGTTGACGCCCGCGTCCAGGGCGGCGTCCATGATGGCGTGACTGCCGGGCTCGTCGGTCTGGGGGCCGAAGTTCATGGTGCCGAGGACGAGTCGGCTGACTTTGAGTCCGGTGCGTCCGAGCTGCGTGTACTCCATGGTCGATCAGCCAACGCCTTCGAGTGGACTCGAATCAAGGGGCGGGGGCGGCGAGTTGGGGTCAGTGCGGCGCGTGGGGCTCGTACGGGGCGCCGATGTCCCAGGCCTGGTGCAGGGCGTCGGCGAAGGCGCGGGCTATGCGGTGTTCGCCGGTGGGGGAGGGGTGGGTGCCGTCGTAGGTGTCGCGGTCCAGGACGTAGTCCGCGGGGCGGGAGGCCAGCAGGAGGGGGGAGGTGGGGGTGGAGAGGTCGGCCACGGCCTTGGCGAGGAGTTCGTTGAAGCGCTCGCACTGGGCGGCGAAGGGGGCGTCGTTGAGGGCACGGACATTGGGTATGACGGGCAGGACCACCGCGCGGATGTGCGGGCGGGCCTCGCGCGCGGCGGCCACGAAGCGGCGGACGTTGGCCTCGGTCTGCTCGGGGCCGGTGTAGAAGCCGAGGTCGATCAGGCCGAGGGAGACCAGCAGGGTGTCGGCCTTGTGGGCGCGTACCGCCTCCCCGATCAGCGGGGCCATGTGGCACCAGCCCTCGCCCCAGCCGGCGAGGTGGCGGCGGGCGCGCTCGGGGAAGCCGGGGTCGCCGTAGGCGTGCGAGACGGCGGCGTCGGCGCCGGCGTCGTACAGCTCGCAGCGGGGGCCGACGATGCGGTACGGGCCGCCGAAGGTGCGGTTCAGGTGCTGCCACATGCGGTAACGCCAGGTGTAGTCGCCGGCGGCGCCAATGGTCATGGAGTCACCGACGAACATGATCCTCATCAAGCCATGATGGCGGACCGCCCGCGGCGCCGGTACGTGACGCTGGACACGCGGGGCCGTACGGCGCGGGCCCGCCGCGAAGACGGCGGTTCCGGTGCCCGGTGAGGTGGCAGGCTGGGGGCATGCGTTCGCTGTTGTGCGCGGCCAGTGCCGCGGGGATCTTGCTGCTCGGTACGACGACACCGGTATCGGCCGCTGCCGCAGCTGGCGCAGGCGCACCTGCCGTACGGGCGGCGGACGATGACGCGTCCGCACCCGTGGGCTTCACCATCGAGGACCCCCGGATCACCGAGTCCAGCGGTCTGGCCGCCAGCCGCGCGCACCCCGGCGTCTACTGGACGCACAACGACAGCGACGACGGCCCCTATCTGTACGCCGTGGACGGCCGCACCGGACGGACGCTCGCCACCGTCCCCCTGCGCGGCATCGGCGCCCCGCGCGATGTGGAGGCGGTCTCGGTCGGCCCGGACGGCAACGTCTACGTCGGCGACATCGGGGACAACTTCGGCGGCCGGTGGGACCACGTGTGGATCTACCGCTTCCCCGAGCCGAAGCAGCTGCGCGACACGACCGTCACCGCCACGCAGTTCACGGTCACGTACGCCGACGGGCCGCGCGACGCCGAGGCGATGATGGTCCACCCCAAGACCGGCCGGGTCTACATCGCCAGCAAGAAGCAGGGCGGCGGCGCGCTCTACGAGGGGCCGCGGCAGCTCAGCTCGGGCGGCACCAACACCTTCCGCAAGATCTCCGACGTCGACCTGTGGGTGACCGACGGCGCCTTCTCGCCGGACGGCTCCCGGCTCGTGCTGCGCAGCTACTTCGGGGCCCGGATGTACCGCTGGCAGGACGGCGCGCCCAAGGAGCTGGGCGGGGTGAGCGTGCCGATCCAGCGCCAGGGCGAGTCGGTCACCTTCGCCCCCGACGGGCGGACGCTGATGTACGGGTCCGAGGGCGCCGGGAGCGAGGTGGAGCCGGTGCCGCTGAGCGGGGACCGGCTGCCGGAGGGGGCCGAGCAGGCGCCGCCGTCCGGCTCGCCGGACACCAAGGGCCAGGAGGGGCAGGGGAGTCCGGGCGGCGACAAGCCCGACCAGAACCGCACGTTCCTGCTGGGCGCGGTGACGTTCGGCGTGGCCACGCTGGTAGTGGTGGGCCTGCGCCGGCTGCTGCGCCGGCGCTAGGGCGCCTTCGGCGGCTCGTCCTCCAGGGGCCGTACCTCGTAGTGCAGGGTGCGGTCGCGCTTGAGGCGGTGGGCCAGGGGGACGAACAGGCCGTGGGTCCGGATGTGGGCGTGGTCGCCGTCGACCGCGATGTTGACGGGGGTGCCGACCGGGGTGCCGTCCCGCTTGTAGGTGGTGAGCAGCACCGTCTTCTGTGAGGTGAAGACGGCCAGGGCGGGGTGCGTTGGCGTCGTCATGCCTTCCATGGACGCACAGCCGGGCCGCTGCGTCACGCCCCGGCGGGGCCCGGCTCCTGCGTACGGCTCTTGCTCGCGGGCGTACGGCTCCCGTTCGTGGGGGTACGGCTCTCCACGAACGGGGTGAGGCCGTCCAGGAGGGCGGTCAGGCCGAGTTCGAAGACCTCGTCGCCGGAGTCCTCGAAGGCGTCCATGGACAGCGCCTCCATCAGCGGGAAGCGGCCGCTGGTCATGACCTCGGCCAGCACGGGCTCCTGGCTCTTCCAGAACTCCTCGTCGCTGACGCCGGTGCGCCGGGCCGCGGCCTCGGCGTTGAGCTGGGTGCGGACGGTGCCGGTGACGAAGCCGTCCACGATCAGCAGGAGATGCATCTTCTCGCGGTCGCTCAGGCCGGTGCCGGCCAGCCCGGCGAGGACGTACTCGATGCTCTGCATGGTGTTGGGGCCCAGCACCGGGCGGCCCTGGTCGACGTGGAGCAGCCAGGGGTGCTGCCGGTGCAGCCGCAGGGTGCCGCGGGCGGCGGTTTCCAGGGTGGCGCGCCAGCCGCCGTCGGGGTCGGGGCGGGCGTCGCTCCCGACGTCGACGACCTTGTCCAGCATCAGGTCCAGCAGCTCGGCCCGGCCGGGGACATAGCGGTACAGCGACATCGTGCCCACGCCGAGTTCGGTGGCGACCCGGCGCATGGACGCGGCGTCCAGCCCTTCGGCGTCGGCGACCGCCACGGCGGCGTCGACGATGCGGTCGAGGGTCAGACCGGGCTTGGGGCCGCGGCTGGGGCGCTCGCCCAGGCCCCACAGCAGCTCCATGCTGCGCGAGACATCGCCGCCACCACTGTGTTCTGTCGTCATCGCGCTCCATCCTAGGCGGTCGGGAAAAAACTGGGTACACCGTACTCGTTATCGAGTACGGTGTACCCAGTTACGGAGGGAGCTCTTGATGGGATCCATGAAGGGGGCGGGCCCGGCGGTCCTCGCCGAGGGTCTGCACAAGCGGTACGGCGACAAACGGGCCCTGGACGGCTTCGATCTGGCGGTGGGCCGCGGCACCGTGCACGGACTGCTCGGCCCGAACGGCGCGGGCAAGACCACGGCCGTACGCATCCTGGCCACCTTGCTGCGGCTGGACGGCGGCCGGGCCCGCGTCGCCGGGTATGACGTCGCGCGGGAGGCGGGCCGGGTGCGCAGGCGCATCGGCCTGACCGGTCAATATGCCGCCGTGGACGAGATATTGACGGGGCGCCAGAATCTGGAGATGTTCGGCAGGCTCTTCCATCTCGGCGGGCGGCGGGCCCGGCGGCGGGCGGGCGAGCTGCTGGATGCCTTCTGGCTGAGCGAGGCGGCCGGGAAGCAGGTCAAGACCTACAGCGGGGGCATGCGGCGGCGGCTCGACCTGGCCGCCAGCATGATTCTCGCGCCCGAGGTGCTCTTTCTGGACGAGCCGACCACCGGGCTCGACCCGCGCGGCCGCAACGAGGTCTGGCAGGCGGTGCGTTCGCTGGTCGCGGCCGGTACGACCGTGCTGCTGACCACCCAGTACCTGGACGAGGCCGACCAGTTGGCCGACCGTATCGCCGTCATCGACAGCGGGCGGACGATCGCGGACGGCACCCCGGCGGAGCTGAAACGGGAGGTCGGCGGGGACCGTATCGAGGTGGTGCTGCGCTCGGCGGGCGAGTTGCCGCAGGCCGTCAAGGCGGTGGCGCGGGTGGCGGCGGGCGGTGGGGAACCGGCGGCGGACGAGGTGGAGCTGCGGGTCGGCGCGCCGGTGACCGACGGGGTCGCGGCGCTGACCGAGGTGGCCCGCACCCTTCAGGACGAGGGGGTCGGCGTGGCGGACATCGGGCTGCGCAGGCCGACGCTGGACGAGGTGTTCCTCCAGCTGACGGGGCACCGTACGAACCCCATGGGTGGGCCGGGCGGCGTGCGGTCGGCGCGGCGAGAGGAGGCCGGGGCATGAGCGCGGGCGCGGGGAGTATCGCGACGGACCTCAGGCTGGAGGGGCCCGAGCGCCGCATCTACTGGGCGCTGGCCGACTGCTGGACGGTCGTGCGGCGCGACCTGACCCATCTGGCCAGGCAACCGGTCATCATCGCCTGGCAGTTGGGCTTTCCGATCGTCTCCGTGCTGCTGTTCGTGTACGTCTTCGGCAGCGCGATGGACGTGGGCTCCGGCGTGGACTACAAGACCTTCGCGATGCCCGGCATGTTCGCCATGACGATGGCCTTCGGCTTCATGAACACCGCGATGGCGGTGGTCGTCGACAAGGAGCGGGGTGTCACCGACCGCTTCCGCTCCATGCCGATGGCGCCGTCCGCGGTGGTCAGCGGCCGGGGCGTCTCGGACGTGCTGCACGCGAGCCTGGACCTGCTGGTGCTGGCGGTGATCGCGGTGGTCATCGGCTGGCGCTCGCAGGGCAGTTGGCTCGCCACGCTCGCCGCGTTCGGCCTGCTGGTGCTGCTGCGCTTCGCGCTGATCTGGATCGGTGTCCTGCTGGGGCTGATGGCCCCCAACGCCGAGACGGCGGGCAACCTCTTCGCGATCGCCTTTCCCTTCGGGATGATCTCCAGCGTCTTCACTCCGCCGTCGATGATGCCGGACTGGCTGGGCGCGATCGCTGTGTGGAACCCGGTCTCGGCCACGGCCACGGCGATCCGTGAGCTGTTCGGCGGGCCGGTGACGGTGGGGGACAGCTGGGCCGAGCAGCATGCGGTGGTGATGGCGGTGGTGTGGCCGGTGGCGATCACGCTGGTCTTCCTGCCCTTGGCGGTGCGGAAGTTCCAGCGGCTGAGTCGCTGAGGGCGCCCGAGGACCCGCGACGACGCGAGGTGGCGGTGGCGTAGGGGTGGGGTACTGGGCGTAAAGCGAAGCAGCCCAGTACCCCACCCCGGAGCCGCTGCCACCGTCACCGGGACCACCCGCGCCCCCCGTCAGGGGCGCGGGGAACTGCGCGACCAGCCACCGCCGGCCCGCAGTCCGGGACCCACCGCAAGCTCCCCGATGGTCCCAACTCGTCCGCTGAGTAAGCGGGTTACAGCTTGTCGATCACGTAGTCGATGCAGGCCGTCAGCGCCTGGACGTCGGCCGGGTCGATGGCGGGGAACATCGCCACGCGCAGCTGGTTGCGGCCGAGTTTGCGGTACGGCTCGGTGTCGACGATGCCGTTGGCGCGCAGGGTCTTGGCGACGGCCGCGGCGTCGATCTCGTCGTCGAAGTCGATGGTGCCGATGACCTGGGAGCGCTTGGCCGGGTCGGCGACGAAGGGGGTGGCGTACTTGGAGTCCTCGGCCCAGCCGTACAGGCTGCGCGAGGAGGCGGCGGTGCGGCGCACCGACCAGTCCAGGCCGCCCTGGGAGTTGAGCCACTGAAGCTGCTCGTTGAGCAGGAAGAGGGTGGACAGCGCGGGGGTGTTGTACGTCTGGTTCTTCAGGGAGTTGTCGATCGCGGTGGGCAGCGAGAAGAACTCCGGGATGTGGCGGCCCGAGGCGTGGACGGCGCGGGCGCGCTCCAGGGCGGCGGGGGAGAAGACCCCGATCCACAGGCCGCCGTCGGAGGCGAAGGACTTCTGCGGCGCGAAGTAGTAGACATCGCTCTGGGCGATGTCTACGGGCAGGCCGCCGGCGCCGGAGGTGGCGTCCACCAGGACCAGTGCGTTCTCGTCGGCGCCCGGCACCCGTCGGATGGGGGCGGCCACGCCGGTGGAGGTCTCGTTGTGGGTGAAGGCGTAGACGTCCACGCCCGCTTCGGCCTTCGGCTCCGGGTGCGTGCCGGGCTCGCTGGAGATGACGCTCGGCTCCTGGAGCCACGGCGCGAGCTTGGCGGCCTTGGCGAACTTCGAGGAGAACTCGCCGAAGGTGAGGTGCTGGGACTTGTCGGAGATCAGACCGTGGGTCGCGATGTCCCAGAACGCGGTGGAACCGCCGTTGCCGAGGATGACCTCGTAGCCCTCGGGCAGCGAGAAGAGGTCGCGTACGCCCTCGCGGACCCGGCCGACCAGGTTCTTGACCGGCGCCTGGCGGTGGGAGGTGCCCAGCAGGGAAGATCCGGTGGCGGCCAGGGCGCCGAGCGCCTCCGTACGCACCTTGGAGGGGCCCGCGCCGAAGCGTCCGTCGGCGGGCTTGATGTCAGCGGGGATCTGGATATCAGCCACGGGCGAAGCCTAATCCGTCGCAGGCGCGGGGCCGGATGCGCGTCCACCCGGTGAGATGAATTCCTCGGATCGGTGGGATTGCGGGGGTTCGGGCGCGATAAGGGTGGCGTCCTCGGCGTACAGATCGCTCACGGAGGCGGCGGCAGCGGCCAGTTCGCGGCGGGCTTCGGGCGGCGAGAGGACCTGTACGGAGGTGCCGAACTGGAGCAGTTGGCGGACCGCGCCCAGCGCCGGGTAGGCCAGCTCGACCGTGGCCCACTCGCCGTCCTGGCCGCCGGTGGCCTCGGGCGGCGCGGTGAGGGCGCCGCCCAGGATGCGCACGAACATGTCCAGGCGGGTGCGCAGCACCCGGGCGCGGACCCGGACGGGGGCCGGGCGGTCCTCGACCCGGCGGCGCAGCGCCTGCCACACCTGCGCCAACTCCACGCCCGCGCGGCGCTGTACGGGCGCGTCGGTGAGCGTGGCCGCGGCGATCCGGTCCGCGCGGAAGAGGCGGGGCTCGCCGCGCCGGTCGGCGACCAGGTACCAGACGCCCGCCTTGGCGACCAGGCCGTAGGGGTCGACGGTGTACGTACGCGGGCGGGACTCGCCGCTGTGGCGATAGCGCAGCCGCAGCCGCCGGTCGGCGAAGACCGCGGTGTGCAGGGTCTCCAGCTCGGCGGCCGCGCGCGGCCCCGCCATCCAGCGGTCGGGGTCCACCAGGATGCGGCGGCTGGTGACCTCGGCGGCCGGGCGGTGCGGCGCGGGGAGCGCCGCCATCACCTTGCGCAGCGCCGAACCCAGCGCGTCGTCCAGGCCGAGCGCGGCGTGCGCGCCCTCGGCGGCCAGGACGAACAGGGCGCGTGCCTCGTCGGTGGTCAGCCCCGTGACATCCGTACGGAACCCGGGCAGCAGCGCGATGCCGCCGTGCCGCCCGCGCTCGGCGTACACCGGGACACCGGCGGCCGACAGCGACTCGATGTCGCGGTAGATCGTGCGCGGTGAGACCTCCAGGCGCTCGGCCAGCTCATGGGCCGGGACCCGGCCGCGGGTCTGCAGGAGCAGCAGGATCGAGAGCAGTCGGTCTGATTTCACGCAGACGAGTGTCGTCGAAAATGTTGACGGAAAGTGGCAAGTTTTGGCAGCAGAGTGCCGTTCATGACCAGTGACGAGATGACGAAGAGCACTGCCGCGGCGGCCGACTGCGGCGCCGTACGCGAGCTGGCGGGGCGGCTGCGCGGGCCGGTGTTCCTGCCCGGTCAGGACGGCTACGACCGGGAGCGGTCCGGCTTCCAGACCGGCTACCGGCACCGGCCCGCCGTGATCGTCGGCGCGGCGGAGGCGGCGGACGTCGCCGCCGCGGTGGCCTTCGCGCGAGATCGCGGGATGCCGGTGGCGGTGCAGGCCACCGGGCACGGGCTGGCCGCCGCCACCGACGGCGGGCTGCTGATCGTCACCCGCCGGATGAACGCGGTGCACATCGACGCCGCCGCGGGCACCGCGCGGGTCGGGGCCGGAGCGGTGTGGGCCGAGGTGATCGAGGCGGCGGCACCGTACGGGCTGGCGCCGCTGAACGGGTCGGCGCCGGGCGTGGGCGTGGTCGCGTACACCCTGGGCGGCGGACTTGGCCTGCTGGCCCGCGAGTTCGGGTACGCGGCCGACCACGTGCGGTCGGTCGACCTGGTCACCGCCGACGCGCGGCCGCGTACGGTGACCGCCGACAGCGACCCGGAGCTGTTCGGCGCACTGCTGGGCGGCGGCGCCAACCTCGGTGTGGTCACGGGGCTGGAGTTCGGCCTGGTGCCGGTGGCGCGGGTCTACGGCGGGCAGCTGGTCTTCGGCGGCGAGCTGATCGGCCCGGCGCTGGAGGCGTACCTCCAGTGGACCGGGACCGTGCCCGAGACGCTGACCTCCTCGCTCCAGCTCATCGAGTACCCGGACCTGCCGCAGCTGCCCGAGGCGCTGCGCGGCAGCTACCAACTCGCCTTCCGTATCGCCTTTACGGGTACGGCCGAGGAGGGCGAGCGGCTGGTGGCGCCGCTGCGCGCGGTCGGGCCGCGGCTGGCCGACACCCTGCGCGAGATGCCGTACACCGAGTCCCACACCATCCACGCCGACCCGGACACCCCGCACTCCTACGACGGCGACAACGCGCTGCTGGACGGGCTGGACGCGGCGGCGCTGCGCGAGGTCGCGGCGCTGACCGGACCCGGCACACCGTTCATGGTCGTCACCCAGCTCAACCACCTCGGCGGGGCGCTGGCCAGGCCCGGCAAGCACAGCGCGGTCGGGCACCGGGACGCGCGCTTCCTGCTGCGGGTGCTCTCGCCGCTGGACGGCACGGACCGCGGGGCCGTACGCGCGCTGCACCGGCGGGCGCTGGCGGCGGTGGCGCCCGCGACGGTCGGCCGCAGCGTGAACTTCCTGTTCGGGGGGCGCGAGGAGGACCCGGAGGTGGCGGGCAGCGCGTACGAGGTGGGGACCCGCCGGCGGCTGACGGAGCTGAAGAGGGCACTCGATGCGCACAACACCTTCCGCTTCAACCACAATCTCCCGCCGCAGTAGCGGGCAGGGTGGGGGTATGGCTGATCGCGAGGAGCAGAAGACGGGACAGGCGGGGCGTGCGGAGCTGGCAGCGGCGCTGCGGGGGGCGGTGCGCGGGGAGGTGTCCTTCGCCGCCGCCGACCGGGCGCTGATGACCATGGACGCGTCCAACTACCGGCGCGTGCCCCGGGCGGTGGTCGCGCCGCGGGACGCCGGGGATGTCGCGGCGGCGCTCGGGGTGTGCCGGGAGTACGGCGTGCCGGTGGTGCCGCGCGGCGGCGGGACCAGCATCGCGGGCCAGGCCACCGGCACCGGCGTCGTCCTGGACTTCACCCGCCATATGCGCCGCATCGTGTCGCTGGACCCCGCGGCCCGTACGGCCGTGGTCCAGCCGGGCGTGGTCCTGGACGACCTGCGCTCGGCCGCCGCCGCACACGGCCTCACCTTCGGCCCCGACCCCTCCACCCACAGCCGCTGCACCCTCGGCGGCATGATCGGCAACAACTCCTGCGGCTCGCACTCGGTGGCCTGGGGCACCACCGCCGACAGCGTGCGCGAGCTGAACGGACTGACGTACGGGGGCGCGGAGTTCAGGGCCGGACGCGGGCTGGACGGGCTGCCCGCAGGGCTGCGGGAGGGCGTACGGGCCCTGGTGGAGGGGGATTTGGCGCTGCTGCGCACCGGCTACCCCGCGCTGCCGAGGCGGATCTCCGGCTACGCGCTGGACGAACTGCTGCCGGAGAAGGGGACGGACCTCGCGCGGGCGCTGACCGGCAGCGAGGGCACCCTCGGCGTGCTGACCGAGGCCACGGTGGCGCTGGTGGCGCCGCCCGCGGCGCGCGTGCTGGCGGTGCTCGCATACGCCGACGAGAGCGCGGCGGCCGAGGCGGCGCACACCCTGCTGCCGTACGGGCCGCTGACCGTCGAGGGGATGGCCGCCGACCTGGTGGGGGACGCGGCGGGGCTGCCCAAGGGCGGTGCGTGGCTGTTCGTGGAGATGGGCGGGGAGTCGGCGGCCCAGGCGCGGGCGCGCGCCGAGGAGCTGTGCCGCGCGGCGTCCGGTGAGGCGACCGGCCACACCGTCGTGACCGAGCCGGCCGGCCAGCGCGCCCTGTGGCGGATCCGCGAGGACGCCTCCGGCACGGCCACCCGCACCCCGGACGAGGGGGGTACCTCCCTGTCCGAGCGAAGCCGAGGACTTGGGGGAGAAGCCTGGCCGGGCTGGGAGGACTGCGCGGTACCGCCCGCCCAACTGGGCGCGTACCTGCGCGACTTCCGCGCCCTGCTGTCCCAGCACGGCCTGCGCGGCACCCCCTACGGCCACTTCGGCGACGGCTGCATCCACATCCGCATCGACTTCGACCTGCTGACCGGCCCCGGCATCCGCCGCTTCCGTGACTTCTCCACCGACCTGGCCCAGCTGGTGGTCTCGCACGGCGGCTCGCTCTCCGGCGAGCACGGCGACGGTCAGGCCCGCGCCGAGCTCCTCCCCGCGATGTACGGGCCCGAACTCGTCTCCCTCTTCGGCCGGTTCAAGGACCTGTGGGACCCGGCGGGCGGCCTCAACCCCGGCATGCTCGTACGCCCCTCCCGCCTGGACGAGAACCTGCGCTTCTCCGTCCTGCCGAAGCGGCCGGTGGACGTGGAGTTCGGCTACCCGCACGACAACGGCGACTTCTCGGCCGCCGTCCGCCGCTGCGTGGGCGTCGCCAAGTGCCGTAACGCAGACCCCGCTTCGGGGGTCATGTGCCCCTCCTTCCGCGCCACCGGCGAGGAGCGGCACTCCACCCGCGGCCGGGCCCGCCTGCTGCACGAGATGCTCGCGGGGGAAGTGATCACCGACGGCTGGCGCTCCACCGAGGTCCGCGACGCCCTCGACCTCTGCCTCTCCTGCAAGGGCTGCCGCAGCGACTGCCCGGTCGGCGTCGACATGGCCACCTACAAGGCCGAGTTCCTGCACCACCACTACCGGGGGCGCATCCGGCCCGCCTCCCACTACTCCATGGGCCGCCTCCCGCAGTGGCTGCGCGCCGCCGCCCCGGCCGCGCCCCTGCTCAACGCGCTCGCCCGCACCCCCCTGGCGGGAGTGGCCAAACGGATCGGCGGCCTCGCCCCCGAGCGCGCCATCCCGCCGCTGGCCCGCGAGCCGTTCACCACCTGGTTCGCCCGCCGCACCCCGCCCGGCACCCGAGTGATCTCCTCCTCCCGTACGGCCCTCCTGTGGCCCGACACCTTCACCAACTACCTCTCCCCGCAGGTCGGCCGGGCCGCCGTACGCGTACTGGAAGCCGCCGGCAAGGAGGTGATCCTGCCGGGCCGCGGCGTGTGCTGCGGCCTGACCTGGGTCTCCACCGGCCAGCTCGACCAGGCCCGCAAGGTCATGCGCCGCACCCTGGACCGCGTCGGCCCCGTCCTCGGCGCCCCGGTGCTCATCCTGGAACCCAGCTGCGCCGCCTCCCTGCGCACCGACCTCCCCGAACTCCTCCCCGACGACCCCCGCGCCGCCGAACTCGCCGCCTCCGTTTGCACCTTCGCGCAGTACCTGTCGCAGTACGCCCCCGGCTGGACCCCGCCCCGCCTCGACCGCCCCGCCGCCGGCCAGACCCACTGCCACCAGCACGCCGTGCTCGGCGACACCGCCGACCGCCGCTTGCGCGAACAAGCGGGCCTGCAGGGCCCCTTGTCCTCCGGCTGCTGCGGCCTCGCAGGCAACTTCGGCTTCGAACGCGGCCATTACGAGGTGTCGGTGGCCTGCGCCGAGGAGCAGCTCCTGCCGTCCGTACGGGCCGCCGCCCCGGACACCGAACTCCTCGCGGACGGCTTCTCCTGCCGCACCCAGCTCGGCCAGCTGACGGGACGGCGGGCACGGCATCTGGCGGAGGTACTGGCGGAGGGGCTGACGGCGCACCGGGCCGAAGGTAGCGATGCGGGCTGATCGGGCTGCCCCGCTGCGGATCGGGCCCCCGTAGGGTGCTCGCATGATCCAAGCGGTGGCGTTCGACATTGGTGAGACCCTGACCAGCGATGACCGCTACTGGGCTGCCTGGGCGGACTGGCTCGGCGTACCCAGGCACACCCTCTCCGCGCTCGTCGGCGCGGTCGTCGCCCAGGGGCGCGACAACGCGGATGCGATCCGGCTGCTCCGGTCCGGTATTGATATCGGCGTCGCTTACCGGGAACGCGAAGCCGCTGGTCGTGGCGAGCATCTCGACGAGACGGACCTGTACCCGGACGTACGCCCTGCCCTCGCCGCCCTCCGCGAGGCAGGTGTCCGTGTGGTCATCGCGGGCAATCAGACAGCGAGGGCGGGCAAGCTTCTCCGAGGCCTCGGCCTGCCCGTAGATGCCGTCGCCACCTCGGGGGAGTGGGGCGTGGCCAAGCCGGATCCGGCGTTCTTCGAGAAGGTGGTCGCTCTCGCCGACACCGAGCCGGGGCGCATTGTGTACGTCGGCGATCACCCGCAGAATGACATCGCACCGGCCAAGGCCGCCGGGTTGTGCACCGCGCATCTGCGTCGCGGGCCCTATGGGTATCTGTGGGCCGACACCCCTGAGGCCGCTCAAGCCGACTGGCGAATCGACTCGTTGACCGACTTGCCGAGACTGGTAGTTGCTTGACAACGGGTCGAAGAATCACGCTGGTTGAGTGCAGAGATGTGATCCGGTCATCGCCGATTCCGTGTACCGCGATGTGGGCTCACGCGTTGCCTACCGTCGCCGCATCGCCGGGTTGACGCAGTCCCAACTCGCCGCCGCAGCAGGTGTTGCCCTCGGTACGATCCGCAAGATCGAGAGAGCTGAGCGAGGCGTTTCCGGCGTCGTGTTGGCGAGCATCTCCGCAGCACTCGGTGTCGACCCGTCCCTGCTGCTCGCTGCTTCCGATCGGGCAGATGACCGTGCACACCAGGCCATGCTCGGCCTGTCAGCTGTACTCGCCACCTACGACGTGCCCGAAGACGGTCCGGTCCGTACGCAATGTGAGCTTCGTCCCGCTATGCATCAGGTCGTCAGATGGCGGCTCGGCGCTCAGTATGTACGCATCACTCGTCATGTGCCCGACCTCTTGGCGGAACTCTGCCGGGCCCTCAGGGCGGCACCTCCGGAGGAGCGTCACTCCGTCGCAGCGCTGCTCGTCGCCACCTCGCGGGCGGCGGATGCCGTCGCATACAAGTACAGGGCTTTCGACCTCTCCGCACGCCTCATCGACCTCATGCGCTGGGCAGCGGCGCAGTCCGAGGACCCGTTGCTCGATGCTGCCGCTGCCTACGTCCGTACCGAGATCTACTTCGCCGCACGTGCTCACACGGCCGGACTTCGTGCCCTGGAAGCCGCCCTCGACCGTGTCCCGGACAGCGACCGCGCCGGGTGCCTGGCTGCTCGCGGCGCACTCCACATGCGGGCCGCCGTCATCGCGAGCCGTGCGGGTGATTCGCAGGCCGCCGAACGTCACCTAGCGGAGGCCCGTACTCTTGGCGATCGCGTGCCCGAATCCGTCTATCAGGGCACGGGGTTCGGGCCGGACAGTGTGCGTATCCACGAGGTGTCCGTCGCGCTCAGCCTTGGCGGCGATCACATCGAGCATGCCCTGACCGTGATCCGCGGCTGGTCACCTCCGCGTGACCTGCCCGCCGAACGCCGGAGTGGCTTCTACATCGAACTCGCGCGTGCTGAACTGTGGGCGGGGCGGCCGGATCGCGCTTTCGAGCACCTCAAGGCGGCGCGGAGCATCGCACCGCAGCACACCCGTGAGCACCTCTGGGTCCGTGAGGATGCCGCAACGCTCAGACGGCTGAAGCGAGCCGATGCTGAACCACTTTCCAGCTTCGCCGAGTGGTGCCACGCCGAGGGATGACGCCGCTACCCCTGACAGGGGTACTTGTGTCCCTTGCGGCCGACCATCATCGCCTTGTCTGCAGAGGCAGGGAGGTCATCGTGATCACATCAAGGGCCGTGGACACCGATGGAGTTCGGTCGTCCGGCATGACGCAAGGTGCGCCGCGAGCGCGGACGGACAGAAGTGTGGAGTGCAGCCCTCTTGTCTTCGTCTACGACCGCAGCGCCCCGCAGCACAACCCGGTGCTGGACCTGCGCCTCACCGGGTGCCGCCACTACGCGGCCCGGCGGCGGTGGGAGATGGCCGGGATCTGGATCGATCGCGGTGACGCCGCGCTTGATGACAGTCCCGGTCGACGCCCCAGGTTTCGAGAGCTTGTTGAGGTGATGACTCGGGAGGCGCGTCGGCGCCCAGTCGTCTGCCTTGTGCACAACTGGGACCGGATCAGCAGGAGCGTCGACAGCCGGGTGGTGTTCCAGGCCGCTGTCGCACGGGCCGGTGGGTTCACGGCCACCACGTTCGAGGAGTCGGATGAGCGGGCGTGCGGCGTGCTCGTCAGTCCGCAGCGGGGCCGATGACCTCGTGGAGGAGGGTTGTCAGGTTTGGGAGGGACGGGTGGCCCGGGCCGGGGCGTCGGGCGAGGTGGACGGGGACGGGTGGGCCGTCGGTCAGGGGGACGTAGGTGACGCCGGGGTGGGGGTGGACCTCGGGGGTGGCCGTGGAGGTGATGCCGATGGCGCGGGCGGCGGCGATGGTGGCGAGCCAGTCGTCGGTGTTGGTGATGGGGAGGGTGGTGGTGGGGCGGATGCCAGGGGGCCAGAGGTCGAGGGTGGTGATGCCGGAGAGGGTGTTGAGGGCGATGGTGCGGGAGGTCAGGTCGGCGAGGGTGAGGGTGGGGCGGGAGGCCAGGGGGTCGTCGGTGGGGAGGGCGGCCACCCGGCGTTCGGTGGTGAGGAGTTCGGTGACCAGGCCCGGGGTGCGGATGTCGCCGCGCAGGACGGCCGCGTCGACCTTGCCGCTGGTGAGGCCGGCGGTGCGGTCGTCGATGCGGAGGAGTTCGAGGGGGGTGCTGGGGTAGGTCCGCTGCCAGCGGCGCAGGAGGGGTGTGGTGTACGCGCCGGCCGCCGCCCAGGCGTGGCCCAGGCGCAGCGGCCAGGTGGTCAGGCGGCGCGGGTCCAGGGCGTCGTCGAAGGCGGCGACGGCGAGGGCGGCCCGGTCGCGGAAGGCGTGGCCGTGGTCGGTCAGCGCGAGGTGGTGGGTGGAGCGGTCGACGAGCAGGACGCCGAGTTCCTGCTCCAGGGCGCGCAGCGTACGGGAGACCGCGGGCTGGGTCAGGCGCAGTTGCTCGGCGGCGCGGGTGATGCCGCCGGTCTCGGCAATGGCGAGGAAGCAGCGGAAGTGCCGCAGCTCAATGCTCATGCGCGCGGAGCATAACAGCAGGGGGAAAGGCATTTCACCGGGGTGAGCGGGGGTCGTAGCGTGGGGATGTGAACGAAGCGCGTAGTGAGTCCCAGCTGCTGTCCGCTCCCGATGCCCCCGGGGCCGTCGTCCCCGCCTCGCCCGAGGTCCGCAGGGCGCAGAAGGGGGCGGGGAAACCGGGGGGCGGTGGCGTCGGCGGGCGGTTCGGGTCGGTCGCGCTCGTCATCGGCGGGATCGTCTCGCTCCAGTTCGGGTCGTCGGTGGCCGTGCTGCTCTTTCCCCGGGTGGGGTCGCTGGGCATGGTCACGCTGCGGCTGGTGGTCGCCGCGCTGGTGCTGCTGATCGCCTGCCGGCCCAAGGTGCGCGGCCACACGCGCGGCGACTGGGCGACCGTGCTGGCCTTCGGCGTCGCGCTGGCCGGCATGAACTCGCTCTTCTACCAGGCCATCGAGCGCATCCCGCTGGGCGCCGCCGTGACGCTGGAGTTCCTCGGGCCGCTGATCCTGTCGGTGGCCACCTCCCGGCGGCTGCTGAGTGTGGTGTGGGCGGCGCTGGCGCTGGGCGGTGTGGTGCTGCTGGGGCGTGAGGGGTTCGACGGGATCGATCCGCTGGGCGCCGGGTTCGCACTGGCGGCGGGCGGGCTGTGGGCCGCGTACATCCTGCTGTCGGCCCGTACGGGACAGCGCTTCCCGCAGGCGGACGGGCTGGCGCTGGCGATGACGGTCGGCGCGCTGCTCAGCCTGCCGCTCGGCATCGCCACGGCGGGCGGCGCCCTGCTCGACCCCGTCACCATCGGGCTGGGCGCCGCCGTCGCGCTGATGTCCTCCGTCCTGCCCTACACCCTCGAACTGCTCGCCCTGCGCAAGCTCCCCGCCTCCGGCTTCGCGGTGATGATGAGCCTGGAGCCGGCCGCCGCCGCCACGGCCGGCTTCCTCGTACTGCACCAGGCGCTGGGCTGGGCCGAGGTGGTGGCGATCGCCCTGGTGGTCGCGGCGAGCGTGGGCGCGGTACGCAGCGCGGCGCGGCGGTGAAGGGGAGAGCGGGCCGGGGCGCCGAATGCGGGCGCTGAAATACGCGCGCGCCGGGAATGCGCCCTCGCGCAGGACGTATTGGGCCGTATCCGGTTTCGTGGTGAAGTCGCCGAACCTGGAATCCGTACCGCGGAGCCGCATGTCTTAAACGCGCGGAAAGAAGCACGGAATGCCGCCTCGTGCGCCGGTGCGGCGAGCAGGAGGCGCACGTCAGGGGCGGTGCGGGGGAGTGCGGGCAGGGGTGGTAAGCGGAATTCCCCGCTCCTTGCCAGGGGCGGCGGCCGCCGGACGGAATTTCCGGCATGCGAAATAGCGGCAGCCGTGCCAATTCGGCGGCGCGGGAAAGCGGCGGAGGAGTGTCGTAAGCCAAAAAGCGTTCTGTTCCGGTTATGAAGGTGATCGTAGGGATTCGCGCGGACACTAGCCGGAAAGGCCGCAGTCATGGGACCGCTCGGACGCAGGCAGGTGCTGATGCTCGGTGGCGCGGCGGCCGCCGGAGGGCTGCGGATGGGGTCCGTACCCGCGTACGCGACCCAGCTGCCCCCGTACGCCGAACCGCCCCTGGAGGTGAGCGAGCAGCACGCCGGGCGGACCGGGATCGACCTGCGGGCGCAGGGGCAGCCGCTGATCGAGGGCGGGCGGCTGCACCACTCCACCGTGCTGCAGTCCTTCGCCTTCGACGAGAGCCGCGGCCACCTCTACGCCCTCCAGGTCGTCGAGGGCGGCGTACGGCTGCACGGCGAGCGGCGCACCTACACCCACGCCGAGCGCGCGATCCGCGGCGACCTGTGCCTGAACCAGCTCACGATGACCGGCACCCGCCTCGCGCACATGTACCTCACCGGCTTCGGCCACGGCGGCGCGCTCGGCGTGGACGACCGGGCGCGCGGCGGCCCCGTGCTGTGGACCGAGTGGGACGCCAACCCGGCCTCCGGCTACGGGCGCGGCATCTGCCGCTTCCGCTTCCGGCCGGGCGCCGTACTGCGCGCCACCGACCCGCTGCTGGAGACCTTCCGCCCCAAACCGGGGACCACGAAGAACCACCCGGCCATCGACCCGCACACCCGGCGCCTGCTGCTGCGCTACCGCCGCGACGGCGGCTACCGCTACGCCGTCTACGACCTGCGCCGCTTCGCCGCCCACGACTTCCGCCCGCTGGCCGACTACCCGCAGCCCGCCTCCCGTCCGCTGCCGCCCTTCCAGGGGATGACGCTGTGCGGCGAGTACGCGTACCAGATGACGGGGACCGGCTACGGGGCGGGCAACCCGCGCTCCGGGCGCGGCAACACCCGGCTGTTCCGCTTCGACCTGCGCTCGGGCAAGGTGGTGCAGGTCGTGCGCACCGAGGTCGGCCGCCAGCTCCATCCGCGCGAGCCGGAGGGGCTGGCGATGCTGCGCGGGGGCGGGACGCGGCTGTGCGTGGGCTTCACCTCGGGGCCGCCGCGCGGGCGGCGCTATTCGCTGTACGGGCTGCGGGCCTAACCGCCGTACGGGCTGCGGGCGTAGCCGAGCTAAGGGCCCGCACCAGGACAAATACGGCCCAGGACTAATACGGCAGCGCCACCGCCACCTGCATATGGCAGTTGTCGCACCAGAAGGCCCAGCCGTTGGCGTCGACGGCGCGGCTGCCGCAGGCCAGGCAGGGGTCGGAGACGAAGTTCGCGGAGGTCCAGCCGCTGCGGGTGCGGTGCGGGTGGGTGACCCGCTCGGCGGCGTAGCAGGGGATGCACAGGCCGCCGCCGCTGCCGGGGAGCTTCATGGGCTCTTTGCCGCAGTTGCAGCAGGGCGCCTTGCCGACGTACTCGGCGGGCAGCCGGGGGTGCTTGTTGGAGGTCTGCTGGTGGTTCATGCCGGCACCGTTCCGGTCCCCGCGCAGCCGGAGCACTGGGTCGTGGTGGCGTTGCCGCCCGAGGTCTCCCACTCGACCGAGCCGCTGCCGCCGCAGTCCTCGCAGGTCGTCTCCGGCGGCATGCCGTTGTCGCTCACCTTCGGCCCCCTTGTGCGCGGCGCGTGGTCGTCGGGTCCAAGAATCCTACGGGCGGCGGCGGTACGGAGGTGTTTTGGCGGATCTCGCGTCAGTAGCGGGCGGCTCGGCGCAAGCCAAGGCCAACGCTTCTTGCCCAGGAATCGGGTGTCTTGGTCGCGAATCGGTCAGTATTTCGTCCCGAGAATCATGCAGGCGTGCTTGATTGTTTCTCGGGGCGCTGCCACGCTCGGAGTCCGCACCGCTGGTGTCCGGACACGATCTTGCGCCAACAGGCCATATTCGGCAGGCGTGTTGACCGTACGGAAGCGGGATGAGGGGAGCGCGGAATGGCCGATTCCAGTGCCGTACTGGTTGATCTCCGCGACGAGGGCGCGGAGCTGGACGCGCTGGTCGCCGGACTGCCGCCGGAGCGCTGGGCGTTGGCCACCCCCGCGCCCGGCTGGAGCATCGCCCACCAGATCGCCCACCTGGCATGGACGGACGACCAGGCGCTGCTGTCCGCCACCGACCCGGACGGCTTCCGCGCGGCGGTGCAACAGGCCCTGGCCTCACCGGGAACGTTCGTCGACGAGGGCGCCGAGCGCGGGGCGCGGACGCCGCCCGGCGAGCTGCTGGCGCGCTGGCGGGCGGGCCGCACGGAGCTGGCGAGGGTGCTGGCCGCGCGCACGGACGGCGCCAGACTCCCCTGGTACGGGCCGCCGATGAGCGTCGCCTCGATGGCGACCGGGCGGCTGATGGAGACCTGGGCGCACGGCCAGGACGTCGCCGACGCGCTGGGGGTGCGGCGCACACCGACCGCCCGGCTGCGGCATGTGGCCAGGATCGGGGTGCGGGCCCGCGACTTCTCCTACGCCGTCCATGGACTGACGCCGCCCGAGGGCGAGTTCCGGGTCGAGCTGCGGGCGCCGGACGGGTCGCTGTGGACGTACGGGCCCGAGGGCGCCGGGCAGCGGGTGACGGGCACGGCGCTGGACTTCTGTCTGCTGGTCACCCAGCGCGTACACCGCGGGGACGTGGACGTACGGGCCGAAGGGGCGGACGCCGAGAGGTGGTTGGGCATCGCGCAGGCCTTCGCCGGGCCGCCCGGCAAGGGGCGGCAGCCCAAGCCGGACGGGCCAGGGGCGGACGGGCCAGGGGCGGACAGGCCGGGGCCGGACGGCCGGCCGTCCGGCGGCGCATCCGGGGGAGGCGCGGCGTGAGCGCGGACGGTCCGCTGCGCATCGGCAACGCCTCCGGCTTCTACGGCGACCGCTTCGACGCGCTGGAGGAGATGCTCACCGGCGGCCCCCTGGACGTCCTCACCGGCGACTACCTCGCCGAACTGACCATGCTCATCCTGGGCCGGGACCGCCTGAAGGACCCCTCGCGCGGCTACGCCCGCACCTTCCTGCGGCAGCTGGAGGAGAGCCTGGCGCTGGCCGTCGAGCGCGGCGTACGCATCGTCACCAACGCGGGCGGGCTCAATGCGGCCGGACTGGCCGATGCCGTACGGGAGTTGGCGCAGCGAACCGGGCTGCCGGTGCGGGTGGCGCATGTGGAGGGCGACGACCTGCTGGCGCGCGGGGGCTGGGGCGAGGGCGTGCTGAGCGCCAACGCCTACCTGGGCGGCGGCGGCATCGCCGCGTGTCTGCGGGCCGGTGCCGACGTGGTGGTCACCGGCAGGGTCACCGACGCCGCGCTGGTCAGCGGCGCGGCGGCGGCACACTTCGGCTGGGGCCCCGGGGACTGGGACCGGCTGGCGGGCGCGGTGGTCGCCGGGCATGTGCTGGAGTGCGGCGCCCAGGCCACCGGGGGCAACTACGCCTTCTTCGGCGAGCTGAGGGGAAAAGCGGGGGAAGGCGGAACGGACCTGCGCCGCCCCGGCTTCCCGCTCGCCGAGATCCACGCCGACGGCACCTCGGTGATCACCAAACACCCGGGGACCGGCGGCGCGGTCACCACCGGCACCGTCACCGCACAGCTCCTGTACGAGACGGCCGGCGCCCGCTACGCCGGGCCGGATGTGACCGCGCGCCTGGACACCGTACGGCTCACCCAGCAGGGCCCGGACCGGGTCCGCATCGACGGCGTGCGCGGCGAGGCGCCGCCGCCCGCCCTCAAGGTCGGGCTGACCCGCCTGGGCGGCTGGCGCAACGAGGTCACCTTCGTGCTGACCGGCCTGGACATCGACGCCAAGGCCGCCCTCGTACGCGACCAGATGGAGGCCGCCTTCGACGCGGTCGAGCGGCGCCCCCAGCAGGTCGGCTGGACGCTGGCGCGCACCGATCGCCCGGACGCGGCCGCCCAGGAGGAGGCCAGTGCCCTGCTGCGGCTGGTGGTGCGCGACGCCGAGCAGGACGCGGTCGGCCGGGTGATCAGCGGCGCGGCGATCGAGCTGGCGCTGTCGAGCTACCCCGGATTCCATGTCACCGCGCCGCCGGGCAAGGGCGAGCCGTACGGGATCTTCGAGGCGGCCTACGTCGGCGCGGACACGGTGGCGCACACCGCCGTACTGCCCGACGGGCGCCGGGCCGAGATCCCGCCGGCCCCGCGAACCCGGGAGCTGGAGCCACTGCCGGAACCCCCGCCGCCCGACCCGGCCCCCCTCCCAGGACCCACCCGCCGCGCCCCCCTCGGCCTGGTCGCCGGGGCCCGCAGCGGCGACAAGGGCGGCTCGGCGAACGTCGGGGTGTGGGCCCCTACCGACCCCGCCTGGCGCTGGCTCGCCCACGAGCTGACCGTGGACCGCTTGCGCCAACTCCTCCCGGAGACAGCCGACTTGTCCGTCACCCGGCACGTCCTGCCCAACCTGCGCGCGCTGAACTTCGTCGTGGACGGCCTGCTCGGCCAGGGCGTCGCCTCCCGCGCCCGCTTCGACCCCCAGGCCAAGGCCGTCGGCGAGTGGCTGCGCGCCCGCCACCTGGAGATACCGGAGGTACTCCTGTGACCGTGCTCGGCACCGCGCTGGATGCCCGGAGTCCCGAATTCGCCGCCCACCGCGCGGCGATGCTCGCCAAGCTGGATCAGCTGCGCGAGGAGCACGCCAAGGCGGTCGGCGGGGGCGGTGAGAAGTACGTCGAGCGGCACCACCGGCGCGGCAAGCTGCTGGCGCGCGAGCGTATCGAACTGCTGCTGGACCCCGACACGCCCTTCCTGGAGCTGTCGCCGCTGGCGGCCTGGGGCAGCGATTACGCGGTGGGTGCCTCGCTGGTCACCGGGATCGGCGTGATCGAGGGTGTGGAGTGCCTGGTCACCGCGAGCGACCCGACCGTACGCGGCGGTGCCTCCAACCCCTGGACGCTCAAGAAGGCCCTGCGCGCCAACGAGATCGCCTTCGCCAACCGGCTGCCGGTCGTCTCGCTGGTGGAGTCAGGGGGCGCCGATCTGCCCAGCCAGAAGGAGATCTTCATCCCGGGCGGGGCGCTGTTCAAGGACATCACCCGGCTCTCGGCCGCCGGCATCCCCACCGTCGCCGTCGTCTTCGGCAACTCGACCGCCGGAGGCGCGTACATCCCCGGCATGTCCGACCACGTGATCATGGTCAAGGAGCGGGCCAAGGTCTTCCTCGGCGGGCCGCCGCTGGTGAAGATGGCGACGGGCGAGGAGAGCGACGACGAGTCGCTGGGCGGCGCCGAGATGCACGCCCGCACCTCCGGTCTCGCCGACTACTTCGCCCTGGACGAGCCGGACGCGCTGCGCCAGGCCCGGCGCGTCGTCGCCCGCCTCAACTGGCGCAAGGCGCACAGCGATCCGCCCCTCGCGCCGCCTCCGAAGTACGACGAGGAGGAGCTGCTGGGCGTCGTCCCCGACGACCTGAAGGTGCCCTTCGACCCGCGCGAGGTCATCGCGCGCATCGTGGACGGCTCGGACTTCGACGAGTTCAAACCGCTGTACGGACCCAGCCTGGCCACGGGCTGGGCCCAGCTGCACGGCTACCCGGTGGGCGTGCTGGCCAACGCGCAGGGCGTGCTCTTCAGCGCGGAGTCCCAGAAGGCCGCCCAGTTCATCCAGCTGGCCAACCAGCGCGACATCCCGCTGCTCTTCCTGCACAACACCACCGGCTACATGGTCGGCAAGGAGTACGAGCAGGGCGGCATCATCAAACACGGCTCGATGATGATCAACGCGGTGTCCAACTCGAAGGTCCCGCACCTGAGCGTCCTGATGGGCGCCTCCTACGGCGCCGGGCACTACGGCATGTGCGGGCGCGCCTACGACCCGCGCTTCCTCTTCGCCTGGCCCAGCGCCAAGTCCGCGGTGATGGGGCCGCAGCAGCTCGCGGGCGTGCTCTCGATCGTCGCCCGCGCCTCGGCCGCCGCCAAGGGGCAGCCCTACGACGAGGAGGCGGACGCCGGTCTGCGCGCGATGGTCGAGCAGCAGATCGAGGCGGAGTCGCTGCCGATGTTCCTGTCGGGGCGGCTGTACGACGACGGGGTCATCGACCCCCGCGACACGCGCACGGTCCTGGGACTGTGCCTGTCCGCGATCCACACGGCACCGGTCGAGGGCGCGCGCGGCGGCTTCGGCGTCTTCCGGATGTGAGGCCCCGATGACCCTCCAGACCCTGCTCGTCGCCAACCGCGGCGAGATCGCCTGCCGGATCTTCCGTACCTGCCGCGAACGGGGCATCGCCACCGTCGCGGTGTACTCCGACGCGGACGCCGGGGCGCTGCACGTACGGCAGGCGGACACGGCCGTGCGGCTGCCCGGCGCGGCGCCCGCGGACACCTACCTGCGCGGTGACCTCGTGGTGAAGGCGGCGCTGGCCGCCGGCGCCGACGCGGTCCACCCCGGCTACGGCTTCCTCTCCGAGAACGCCTCCTTCGCCCGCGCGGTGCTCGACGCCGGGCTGGTGTGGGTCGGCCCGCCGCCCGAGGCGATCGAGCTGATGGCCTCCAAGACGCGCGCGAAGGAGCTGATGGGCCTGGCCCCGCTGGGCGAGGTCACCGACAAGGACCTGCCGGTGCTGGTCAAGGCGGCGGCCGGGGGCGGCGGGCGCGGCATGCGCGTGGTGCGCGAACTGGCCGAACTGGACGGCGCGCTGGCCGCCGCCCGTGCGGAGGCGCTGAGCGCTTTCGGGGACGGCGAGGTCTTCGTCGAGCCGTATGTGGAGGGCGGCCGCCATGTCGAGGTGCAGATCATGGCCGATGCGCACGGCGCGGTCTGGGCGCTCGGCACCCGTGACTGCAGCCTCCAGCGCCGCCACCAGAAGGTGATCGAGGAGGCCCCGGCGCCCGGCCTGGGCGGCGAACTGACCGGCACGCTGCACGAGATGGCCGTACGGGCCGCCCGCGCCACCGGCTATCAGGGGGCGGGCACGGTCGAGTTCCTGGTCGCCGACGGGCGGGCGCACTTCCTGGAGATGAACACCCGCCTCCAGGTCGAACACCCCGTCACCGAGGCGGTGTTCGGCCTCGACCTGGTGGCGCTGCAACTGCGGATCGCGGAGGGCGCGGCGCTGGAGGGCGCACCGCCGGCCGCGCGCGGGCACGCCGTCGAGGCCCGGCTGTACGCGGAGGACCCGGCGAACGGCTGGGCGCCGCAGACCGGCACCCTGCACCGCCTGCGGGTGCCGGACGGGGTGCGCCTGGACTCCGGGTACGCCGACGGCGACACGGTCGGCGTCCACTACGACGCGATGCTCGCCAAGGTCATCGCCTGCGCACCCACCCGCGCCGAGGCCGTCCGCACGCTGGCGGCAGCCCTGGAGCGGGCCGCGGTCCACGGCCCGGTGACCAACCGGGAGCTGCTCGTACGGTCCCTGCGGCACCCGGAGTTCGCCGCGGCCCGCCTGGACACCGGGTTCTACGAGCGGCACCTGGAGGCGCTGACCGCCCCGGACCCGGACCCGTACGCCCCCTTGGCCGCGGCCCTGGCCGACGCACACGGCAGCTCGCGCTTCGGCGGCTTCCGCAACGTACCCTCCCGGCCCCAGGTCAAGCGCTACCGCAGTGAGCCGGACGGCACCGAGCACGAGGTCCGCTACCGGCACACCCGCCAGGGCCCGAGCGCGGAGGGGACACGGGTGGTGAGCGTGGCGCGGGACCTGGTCGTCCTGGAAGTGGCGGGCGTGGAACGCAAGTTCCCCATCGCCGCCTACGGGGACCGGGTGTACGCCGGGAGCACCGCGCTCACCCTCCTGCCGCGCTTCGCCGACCCGGCCGCCCGCACCGAACCCGGGTCGCTGCTCGCGCCCATGCCCGGCACTGTGGTCCGCCTCGCCCCCGGCCTGGCGCAGGGCAGCCGCGTCGAAGCGGGCCAGCCGCTGCTGTGGCTGGAGGCGATGAAGATGGAACACCGGATCACCGCACCCTCCTCCGGCACCCTGACGGCCCTGCACGCCGAGCCGGGCGCGCAGGTCGAGATGGGCGCCCTGCTCGCCGTCGTCACCTGAGCGTCCGCTGGGCGCGGTGTGCCGTGCGCGGGCGCGCCGTGGCTGGTCGCGCCCACGCGGCGGGGCCGCATATCGACGCGGCCCCGCGCCCCTTGTGGGCACGGCCGAACCGCACCGGACCCCGGCAGGGCCGCTCAGTGGCTCGTCACCGAGTACCTCGTCATCGAGCACCAAGGAGACCTCCATGACCGGCACCTCCGTGATCGAAACCGCCGAACACCGCGCGCTGCGGGCCGCGGTGGCCGCGCTGGGCAAGCGGTACGGGCGCGGCTACTTCGCCGAAGTGGTGCGTACCGGCAAACACCCCGACGAACTGTGGGCCGAGGCCGCCAAGCTCGGCTATCTCGGCGTCAACCTCCCCGAGGAGTACGGCGGAGGCGGCGGCGGGATAGCCGAACTGTCCATCGTGCTGGAGGAGTTGGGCGCGGCGGGCTGTCCGCTGCTGATGCTCGTCGTCTCGCCCGCCATCTGCGGCACCGTCATCGCCCGCTTCGGCACCGAGGAGCAGAAGCGCCGGTGGCTGCCGGGCCTGGCCGACGGCAGCCGCACCATGGCCTTCGGCATCACCGAGCCCGACGCGGGCTCCAACTCCCACCGCATCACCACCACCGCCCGCCGCGACGGCACGGACTGGGTCCTGACCGGCCGCAAGGTCTTCATCTCCGGCGTCGACATCGCCGACGCCACATTGATCGTGGGCCGCGCCGAGGACGCCCGTACCGGCAAGCTCAAGCCCTGCCTGTTCATCGTCGCGCGCGAGGCCCCCGGCTTCGGACGCAGCCGGATCGACATGGAACTGGCCGCGCCGGAAAAGCAGTTCGAGCTGGCCCTGGACGAGGTGCGGCTGCCCGCCGAGGCCCTCGTCGGCGACGAGGACGCCGGGCTGCTCCAGCTCTTCGCCGGCCTGAACCCCGAGCGCATCATGACCGCCGCCTTCGCGCTGGGCATGGCCCGCCACGCGCTGGAGCGCGCCGTGGACTACGCCCGCACCCGCCAGGTCTGGAGGGAGCCCATCGGCGCCCACCAGGCCATCGCGCACCCCCTCGCGCAGTGCCACATCGAGATCGAACTCGCCCGGCTGATGATGCACAAGGCGGCCCGTCTCTACGACGCGGGCGAGGACCTGGCGGCCGGCGAGGCCGCCAACATGGCCAAGTACGCCGCCGCCGAGGCCGCCGTGAAGACCGTCGACCAGGCGGTGCACACCCTGGGCGGCAACGGCCTCACCCGCGAGTACGGGCTCGCCTCGATGATCACGGCGGCGCGGGTGGCCCGCATCGCCCCCGTGAGCCGCGAGATGATCCTCAACTTCGTCTCGCATCAGTCCCTGGGGCTGCCCAAGTCGTACTGAGGTCTCCCCAATTCCTACGGGGAACAACGATGCTGCTCACAGGCGCCGGCTCGCCGTCGGCGCCGCAGCAGTCCGCCGAAGGGGATGGCCATGGTCTTCAGCAGCGATTACTCGGATGTCACGCCCGTCGAACTGCCCATCCACGAGGCCGTGCTGGGGCGCTCGGCCGTCGAGCACGCCCAGCGCACCGCCCTGATCGACGGGGTGGACGGCAGGTCCGTCACCTACGCCGAGCTGGATCACGCCACCCGCAGGATCGCGGCCGCGCTCGCGGACGCCGGGGTCCGCAAGGGCGACGCGGTGGCCCTGCACAGCCCCAACAGCCTCGCGTACCCGATGGTGTTCTACGCCGCCTCGCGCTGCGGCGCCGCAATCACCCCCGTCCACCCCCTGGCCACCGCCAAGGAACTCGCCCAGCAGCTGCGCGACTCCAAGGCGCGCTGGATCGTGACCGTCTCACCGCTGCTGGAGACGGCGCGCACGGCGGCCGAACAGTCCGGCGGGGTCACCGAGATCTTCGTGTGCGACAGCGCCGAGGGCCACCGGTCGGTTTCGGACATGCTCGCCTGCACCGCCCCCGAGCCCGCCGTCACCCTCGACCCGGCACAGGACCTGGCCGTCCTGCCGTACTCCTCCGGCACCACCGGCCTGCCCAAGGGCGTGATGCTCACCCACCGCAGCGTGGCCACCAACCTCGTCCAGCTGGACGCGCTGATCGCCAGCAGGCCCGGCGACCGCATCCTGGCCGTGCTGCCCTTCTTCCACATCTACGGGCTCACCGCGCTGCTCAACGCCCCGCTGCGCAAAGGCGCCACGGTCATCGTGCTGCCCCGCTTCGACCTGGAGCAGTTCCTCGGCGCCATCGAAGGCCACCGCGCCAACGCCGTCTACATCGCCCCGCCCATCGCGCTCGCCCTGGCCAAACACCCCTCCGTGGAGCGCTACGACCTCTCCTCGCTGGAGTACCTGGTCAGCGCCGCCGCCCCGCTGGACGCCGGGCTCGCCGAGGCCTGCGCCCGGCGGCTGGGCATCCGGCCGCTGCTCCAGGCGTACGGGATGACCGAACTCTCCCCCGGCACGCACGTGGTGCCGCTCAGCGAGAAGAACCCGCCCCCGGGAGCGGTCGGCCGGCTGCTGCCCAGCACCCGGATGCGCATCCGGCCGCTGGACGCGGCGCCGGGCGACGAGAAGGACCTGGGCCCCGGCGAGGACGGCGAGATCCTCATCACCGGGCCGCAGGTCATGAAGGGCTACCTGGACCGGCCCGAGGAGACCGCGGCGGTCATCGACGCCGAGGGCTGGCTGCACACCGGCGACGTGGGGCACGTGGACGGCGACGGCTGGCTCTATGTCGTCGACCGCGTCAAGGAGTTGATCAAATACAAGGGGTACCAGGTCGCCCCCGCCGACCTGGAGGCCGTACTGCTCGCGCACGAGGCGATCGCGGACGCCGCGGTCATCGGCGTGCCGGACGAGGACGGCAACGAGGTCCCCAAGGCCTTCGTCGTGCTCAGGACGGGGGCGGGCCTCACCGAGGACGATGTGATCGCGTACGTTGCCGCGCAGGTCGCACCGTACAAGAAGGTACGCAGGGTGGAGTTCACCGAATCCGTGCCGCGGGCCACCACCGGCAAGATCCTGCGCCGCGAACTGCGCGCCAGGGAAAGGAGCAGCAGCGCCACATGACACCGTCGCAGCCCGAACAGCCCCTGGTGCACCGCGCCCACGACCGCGGCATCACCACCCTCACCCTGGACTCCCCGCACAACCGCAACGCCCTCTCCGCGCGCCTGACGAGCCAGCTGCACCAGGCGCTGGAGGAGGCGGGCCGCTCCCCGGACACCCGGGCCGTCCTGCTCACGCACACCGGCACGACCTTCTGCGCGGGGGCCGATCTCTCGGAGGCCACCCAGGGCGGCGCCGCGACCGCCGGGCCGCTGGGCCTGGTCCGACTGCTGCGCGCGGTCGTGGAGTTGCCCAAGCCGGTGGTGGCCCGGGTCACCGGGCACGTACGCGCCGGAGGGCTCGGGCTGCTGGGGGCCTGCGACATATCGGCGGCCGGGCCCGGCGCCAGTTTCGCCTTCACCGAGGCCCGTCTGGGCCTGGCGCCCGCGGTCATCTCCATGCCGCTGCTGCCGCGCCTGGACGCGCGCGCCGCGGCCCGCTACTACCTCACCGGCGAGCGCTTCGGCGCGGCGGAGGCGGCCCGTATCGGGCTGGTGACGCTGGCGGCGCAGGACGAAGGTGCGCAGGGCGTCGACGCGGCGCTGTCGCCCGTACTGGACGGGCTGCGCAAGGGGTCCCCGCAGGGCCTGGCCGAGTCCAAGAAGCTGGTGACCGCCGGGGTGCTGCGGGCCCTGGACCGCGACACGGAGCAACTGGCCGAGCAGTCGGCCCGCCTCTTCGCCTCGGCGGAGGCCCGCGAGGGCATGACCGCCTTTCTCCAGCGACGGGAACCGGCATGGGTACGGTGACCTCCACGCCCCCGCCCAAGGAGCCGCAGCAGGAGCGCAGCCGCGCCACCCGCCGCAGGCTCCTCGAAGCCGCCGTCTCCTGTCTGGCCGAGCGCGGCTGGAGCGGCAGCACGGTCTCCGTCGTCGCCGAGCGGGCCGGGGTCTCCCGGGGCGCGGCCCAGCACCACTTCCGTACCCGGGAGGACCTGTTCACCGCGGCCGTCGAGCATGTCGCGGTGGAGCGGCGCCGCGCGCTGGAGGAGCTCGCGCACCACCTCCCCGACAAGAGCTCGGCGGCCCGTACGTGGATCATCGTCGAGGAGATCGTCGCGCTCTACACCGGGCCGCTGTTCCGGGCCGCGCTGCACCTGTGGGTGGCGGCCTGCGACGAGCCCCAACTGCGCGAGCGGGTCACGGCCCTTGAGGCGCGGGTGGGGCGGGAGGCACACCGTACGGCCGTCGAGCTGCTGGGCGCGGACGAGAGCGTGCCGGGCGTGCGCGAGACGGTCCAGGGGCTGCTCGACATGGCGCGGGGGCTGGGCCTGGCGAACCTGCTCACGGACGACGGGGCGCGCCGGGAGCGGGTGGTGGAGCAGTGGGCGCGGATTCTGGGCGGGGTGCTGGGGGCGGGGTGAGGTGCCCGCCCCCGGGCACCCGTACTCAGCGTGCGATGTCGCAGAACCCGCCCACCTCGCGCGGGTCGCGCGGCCCCGGGCCCACGTACTTGGCCGAGGGGCGCACCAGGCGTCCGGTGCGCTTCTGCTCCAGGATGTGCGCGGACCAGCCGGCCGTGCGCGCGCAGGTGAACATCGAGGTGAACATGTGCGCGGGCACCTCGGCGAAGTCGAGCATGATCGCCGCCCAGAACTCCACGTTGGTGGCCAGCACGCGGTCGGGCCGCCGGTTGTGCAGCTCCTCCAGCGCGGCCTTCTCCAGGGCCTCGGCGATCTCGAAGCGGGGCGCGCCCAGCTCCTTGGCCGTACGGCGCAGCACCCGCGCCCGCGGGTCCTCGGCGCGGTAGACACGGTGCCCGAAGCCCATCAGGCGCTCGCCGCGGTCCAGGGCCTGCTTGACGTACGCCGTGGCGTCGCCGGTGCGCTCGATCTCCTCGATCATGCCCAGGACGCGGGAGGGCGCCCCGCCGTGCAGCGGGCCCGACATGGCGCCGACCGCGCCGGACAGGGCGGCCGCCACGTCGGCGCCGGTGGAGGCGATGACGCGGGCGGTGAAGGTGGAGGCGTTCATGCCGTGCTCGGCGGCGGAGGTCCAGTAGGCGTCGACGGCGGCGACGTGCTTGGGGTCGGGCTCGCCGCGCCAGCGCTTCATGAAGCGCTCGACGACGGTGTCCGCCTTGTCGATCTCCTTCTGCGGGACCATCGGCAGGCCCTGCCCGCGCGCCGACTGGGCGACGTAGGACAGCGCCATCACGGCGGCGCGCGCGAGGTTGTCGCGGGCGGTGCGCTCGTCGATGTCGAGAAGGGGTTTGAGACCCCACACCGGTGCCAGCATGGCCAGCGCGGACTGGACGTCCACCCGGATGTCACCGGAGTGGACAGGGATCGGGAAGGGCTCGGCGGGCGGCAGGCCGGGGTTGAACTCGCCGTCCACCAGCAGGCCCCACACGTTCCCGAACGACACATGCCCGACCAGATCCTCGATGTCGACGCCCCGGTAGCGGAGCGCGCCGCCCTCCTTGTCCGGTTCGGCGATCTCCGTCTCGAATGCGACGACTCCCTCGAGTCCGGGTACGAAGTCGGACATCAGGCGGCTCCTCAAGCTGTGGGCGACATACGGCTCGTGACCAATGCGCGGTGCTGTGTGCTGTGTTCTTCGGCGGGTTCCGACGGCTTCCGACGGGTCTGGCGGGTTCCGGCGGGTCTTCTCGGTGTCGTGCGAAGTGCTGCGGGCGTGCCGAAGTGCTGCACGGACGCCGGTGTGCGGCGCCGGGGCGGTTACGCGGCTGCGCCGTACAGCTCGCGGTCCGCACCGGACACACCGGTGATGCCCCGCACGGGCGTTGGTCACCCGACGATTCCCGCTCACGGTTGGTCGGTCCTCGGACATTGACGCGTACTCAGCGCAAGGTACTGCCCGGTTCCCGTCACTTCTCGTCACGCCAGGCCGGACACGATATCTCGCGGTGTACGGGGGTCACAGGTGGCCGACGGATGATTTTGGCGGGTTCCACCGCATGCGGGGAAGGGTGAGATCCCGCACACCGCGCGATTCGCCGACCGGAGGGTTACCGGCGGGCGACGCAGGGCAGACTTCCCGCCCTTGGGGGCCGCTGGGCCGCTTGGCCGTCGCCCGGATGCTGCAAGATAGCCCCGTGCCTCCCGCCGAATTCCCCGCCGCCGACGCATCCGCCTCCGACTCCGCCGTCCCCGGCGCCGTCTTCGACCACGGGCCCGATCCGGCCTCGATGCGTGCGCAGTACCTCGCCGAGGGGCTGGGCGAGGCGGACCTCGCCGGCAGTCCGTACGAGCAGTTCGCCCGCTGGTTCAAGGAAGTGGCCGCGAGCGGGCTGCACGAGCCCAACGCCATGGTCGTCTCGACCGCGGACGAGCGGGGCCGTCCCAGCTCACGGACCGTGCTCCTGAAGGGAGTCGACGAGCGCGGCTTCGTCTTCTTCACCAACTACACCAGCCGCAAGGGCCGCGAACTCGAACACAACCCCTATGTCTCCCTGCTCTTCCCCTGGCACGCCCTCGCCCGTCAGGTGATCGTCTCCGGCACCGCCGAGCGCATCGGCCGCGACGAGACCGCCGCCTACTTCCGCACCCGCCCGCACGGCTCCCAGCTGGGCGCCTGGGCCAGCGACCAGTCCTCCGTCATCGGCTCGCGCGCCGAACTGGAGCGGGCGTACGCGGAGTTGACCGACCGCTACCCCGAGGGCGAGCAGGTGCCCGCGCCGCCGCACTGGGGCGGCTTCCGGGTGGCGGCGGAAGCGGTGGAGTTCTGGCAGGGGCGGCAGAACCGGCTGCACGACCGGCTGCGGTACGCCCGTACGGGCACGGGCTGGTCGGTGGAGCGGCTGGCGCCCTGAGAGCGGCGCCCCGCGCGGCGGGGCGCACACGCAGACGACCCGCGGGCTGCTCCCTCGCGCCGTGGCGCCAAGGGGCCGGTCGGACGAACCGGCAGCCCGCGGGTCGGGTGACTGCTTGGGATTGGCCGGCTGCGCATCGATCGCCTGCGCTGGTCCGGCGCTGCACTGAGTGAAGCGACGGGCCGCTAGCCCGCAGCCACCTCACGCGTCCGGTGTGCGTACATCTGCCGAACCACCTCCCTTCTCGTGTGCACCACAGCCTAGGAACGCCCCCCGCGGGCCCACAACCGAATTTCCACCGGGCAACGATTTCCGCGAATCGGGTGTGGGCTGGGTCACGTTCCAGTTGAATGATCCGACGTGCAGCACCTGCGACCGCGTCCCGTGGGGGTGCCAGTGACTGCTTCGTCCCGCCGTTCCGAGCCCGCTGCCCAGTCCGGCCGGCCGGGCCGCCCGGACTCCTCGGCCCACTTGGCCCGGTCCGGCTGTTCCTCCGGATCCGCCGACGGGCGGGACAGCCCCGAGAGCGAGGACTCCGGGCTGCTGGCCGCGCTGCTGGACGGCATGGACGCCGCCCTGTGCGCCTTCGACGCGGACGGCACCGTCACCCACTGGAACCGCGAGGCCGAGCGGCTCCTGGGCTGGACGGCACAGGAAGCGGTGGGCCGCACCGGCCTTTCGGGCTGGGCGGTGCGCAAGGAGGACGCCGAGGAGGTCGAGGCGGGGCTGCTGGCCGCGATGCAGGCGCCGGGCCGCCAGGTGCACGAGTTCGCGCTGCTGACCAAGGACGGGCGGCGGGTGCTGGTGCGCACCCAGTCCTCTGCCGTGACCGGAGCGCAGGGCCAACCGGCGGGCGTGTACTGCGCGTTCAGCGAGGTGCACGCGCAGATCGACCTGGAGCGCTCCATCGCGCTCAGCGAGGCGCTCTTCGACGACGCCTCCTGGGGCGTGGTCCTGGTCGACGCCGATCTGCGCCCCGCCGTGGTCAACACCCACGCCGCGCGCGCCCTGGGCATGGGGCGTACGGCCATGCTCGGGCGCCCGCTGGGCGATCTGCTGGCCCAGGGCGTGGAGGAGCTGGAGGGCGCCCTGCAGCACGTCCTCGCCGAGGGCGCCCCGCCGGCCGCCGCCGAGCTGTGGGTGACGCTGCGGTCCCAGGAGGCCGAGGACCCGCGCCGCTGCTGGCGCTGCGGATTCCTGCGACTGGCCTCGCCGCTGGCCGAGGAGCCGGTGCCGCTCGGCGTCGGCTGGCTCTTCCAGGACGTGACCGAGGCCAAGCGGGCCGAGCGGGAGGGCTCGCTGCTGCGCTTCCGCGCCCACCAACTGCACCGGGCGGGGCGGGCGGCGGGGGAGTGCGAGGACCCGCTGGAGGCGGCGGCGGTCCAACTCGACTTCGCCCTCGCGGGGTTCGCCGACCACGGCCTGGTCGACCTGGCCGCCTCGCCCAAGGAGACCGACGGCCCGGCGGCCCTGGAGGAGGGCGCGCCCCGGCTCGTACGCGCCCTCGCCTCGCCCGTCGGATCGCCGGGCCCCTCCGAGCCCGCCCCGGCCACCGGCATTCCTCTCGCGTACGTCCCCGGGCATCCGGCCCTGCAGGCCTTCGACCGCCGCGGCTCGGTGCGCGCCACCGCGGGGGCGGGGCCCGCCGAGGGGTGGGCGCAGGTCCGCAAGTGGCCGCAGGGCACGGTGCACGGCCTGTGCGTGGTGCTGCGCAGCCGGGGGCGGACCCTGGGCGTGGCGACCTTCCTGCGGGGTGCCTCCCGCCGCCCGTTCGACCGCGCGGATGCCACCTACGCGGAGGACGTCGCCTCGCGCATCGCCGCGGCGCTGGACCTGGCGGGGCCGGTGCGCGGGCCGTCCTGAGGCGCCGCGGGCCCGGCTGGGCGCGCGTCCTTCAGTGGCGGTAGTAGATCCGGTCGGCGTAGCGGTTCATGACGCGGCCGTTCCACTCGTGGCCGCCGTCGACGTTCCCCGAGCGCAGCAGCGGCGGGTCGATGCCGCGCTCGGCGAGCGTGCCGGCGGCCGCGGCCACGACGGACTGCATGATCGCGCTGGTGACGACCGTGGAGGCGGGCGCGAAGGGCGCGTCGATGCCCGGGAGCGTCAACTCCGCGTCGCCGACGGGGATCTTGCTGTCCAGGACGATGTCGCAGTGGTCCTTGAGGTACGTGCCGGAGGCGTGCCGCGACCTGGTGTCCTGCGCGTACGCCACCGAGGTGAGGCCGATGACCTTCAGGCCCAGCGCGCGTGCGTTGACGGCCATCTCCACGGGCAGGGAGTTGCGCCCGGACAGGGAGATGATGATCAGCACGTCGCCCGGCTCCAGCGGGCTGGTGTCCAGCACGGCGCCGGCCAGCCCGTCCACCCGCTCCAGCGCGCTGCCGAGCGTCGCGGGCCGTACGTCCACGCCCACTACCCCCGGGACCGACAGCAGGTTCATCACGGCCAGGCCGCCGGCGCGGTAGACGGTGTCCTGGGCGGGGAGCGAGGAGTGCCCGGCGCCGAAGACGAAGACGCGGCCGTCGGCCTCGACGGTGTCGGCGATCATCGCGCCGGCGGCGGTGATGCGCTCGTGCTCCTCGTCGCGCACCCGCCGCAGCAGGTCGATCGCGGCGTCGAAGTACTGCTCTGCCAGCCGGTTGCTCTCGCCCATCGCGACGGGCTCCTCTCGTCGGCTCTGCTTCGTGCGTGCTTCGGCTGTGCTGCGTCTGTGCCGTGGCGCCCGGCCGGCTCCCGCCGGCGTTCTCCCTCGGCACGCGCACTCGTGGCGCGGATCACGTTGCGGTCTGGACCTGCGCCGTGTCAATACGGGCGATCACGGACCGATCACGGCCGGCCGCGCCCGTGGCGGTGCCGACGCGGCACCGTTGTCAGTGGGATGCGTCAGAATTGAGTCCAGGGCCACCGCACGACACTTTCGAGGGGCACGCATGTCCGGACTGATCGACACCACGGAGATGTATCTCCGCACCATCCTGGAGCTGGAAGAGGAAGGTGTGGTCCCCATGCGCGCCCGAATCGCCGAGCGCCTTGAGCAGAGCGGGCCGACGGTCAGCCAGACGGTGGCGCGCATGGAGCGCGACGGCCTGGTGACGGTCGCCGGGGACCGCCACCTGGAGCTGACCGAGGAGGGCCGCAGGCTGGCGACGCGCGTGATGCGCAAGCACCGCCTGGCCGAGTGCCTGCTCGTGGACGTCATCGGCCTGGAGTGGGAGCAGGTCCACGCCGAGGCGTGCCGCTGGGAGCACGTCATGAGCGAGGCGGTCGAGCGCCGCGTACTGGAGCTGCTGCGCCATCCGACGGAGTCCCCGTACGGCAACCCGATCCCGGGCCTGGAGGAGCTGGGCGAGAAGGCCGAGGCCGACCCGTTCCTGGACGAGGGCATGGTCAGCCTGACCGAGCTGGAGCCGGGGGCCGACGGCAAGACGGTCGTGGTGCGCCGCATCGGCGAGCCGATCCAGGCCGACGCGCAGCTGATGTACACCCTGCGGCGGGCCGGTGTGCAGCCGGGCGCGGTGGTCAGTGTGACGCAGTCGCCCGCCGGGCTGCTGGTGGGCAGCAGCGGTGAGGCGGCCGAGCTGGAGCCGGAGATCGCCTCGCACGTCTTCGTCGCCAAGCGCTGACGCCTGCCGGTCTTTGCCCGCCCGCACCCCGCCCCCTTCCTCTGCCGGCTTCCCCCGTCCCTCTCCCGCCGCCGTCCGGCCCACCGGGCCGCCCGCCTCGCCGCATGGTCAACTCCCGCGTTCATCAACGGAGTTGGCGGAATGCGAGCGGTGCGGCCGGGCTCGTGTCAGGCTGGCGCTGAGCATACGTACGCGGGCATATGACGTGGTGCGCTGAAGACCTGGGGCAGGGCGGCTGAGGGCGTACGCAGCACAGCTGCGCGGCGCGGCAGGGCGGGCCGCCGCTTCCCTCGGGTCGGGGAGGGGGCTCGGGTGAGCCTGTGCGGATCGGCCTTCCATGGCGAGGGCCCCGGCGCTGCGAGCAGCCGGGGCCCTGCCTCCCCATTTCCCCCCGTCAAGACCCGGAGCCCCGAGCTCTCAGGGTCTTTCCCCGCGGGCCCCCTTCCCGGTAGGGCCCGCCTCCCGGTAGCTGTCTCCCCTCGGCGGAGGCGGTCAATCCTTGAGCGCGGTCACCCGAACGAGGGGTGTTGGGCGTGACGGCAATATATTCGAATAGAGGTTCGATAGTGTGGGGCTGCTCGAGGGACGGCTGGGGGTGCCAGGGCACATGGTGCGACGTATCGACGTGACAGGGACCGGCGATGTACGGCTCGCGGCCTGGGAGTTCACCGACCCGCCGAAGGGCGGTGGGCGCGAGGTGCAGGGCGCCCGCGGCCCGGGAGTGCTGTTGTTGCACGGGCTGATGGGGCGCGCCTCGCACTGGGCCGGCACCGCGCGCTGGCTGGGCGCGCGGCACCGCGCCGTCGGCCTGGACCAGCGGGGCCACGGCCGCAGCGAGAAACCCCCCGAGGGCCCGTACGACCGCGAGGCGTATGTCGCCGACGCCGCCGCTGCCATAGAGCAGCTGGGGCTGGCCCCCGCCGCAGTGATCGGCCATTCCATGGGCGCGCTGACCGCCTGGCAGCTGGCGGCCCGCCGCCCCGAACTCGTCAGCGCGCTGGTCATCTGTGATATGCGCGCCTCGGCCCTGGGCGCCGCCTCGCAGCGGGAGTGGGCCGACTGGTTCCGCTCCTGGCCCGTCCCCTTCGCCACACTCGCCGACGTCCGCAAGTGGTTCGGCGAGGACGACCCCACCCTGGAGCGGCCCAAGCCCGCGCGCGGGGAGTTCTTCGCCGAGGTCATGGCCGAGCGGGCGGACGGCTGGCGCCCCGTCTTCTCCCGTCGCCAGATGCTCACCGCCCGCGAGACCTGGGTCCACGACGCCCACTGGGAAGAGCTGGCCCAGGTGCGCTGCCCCGCCCTGGTGGTCCGCGGCCTGGACGGCGAACTGGGCCGTGCCGAGGCCCAGGAGATGGTCCGCGTCCTCCCCCAGGGCGCCTACGCCGAGATCCCCGACGCCGGCCACTGGCTCCCCTGGGAGCAGCCCGAGGAATGGCGCCGCGCCATCGAACCCTTCCTCCACTCCACGCTACCGACCTGACCCACTCCCCGGACGGGGGCCGGGGCGGGGCCCTTCCCCCGCCTCCTTCGTCTCCGTCTCCGTCTCCGTTTCCGCCTTCCCTCCTGCCTCCTCTTCGGCCTGGAGAACGCGGGCGGTCAGGGAGTCCGGCGACGGGAAGGAGCCGTAGCCGGTGGCCGCCCACAGGCTGTGGGCGGCGGGGACCTCGAAGTAGGGGACCGGGCGGCCGTCCACGAGGCCGGGGAGGGTGTCGGGGGTGCGGTGGGTGCGCAGCGCCGTGACGCAGGCGGTGCAGGCCGCCACCGGGAGAGGGTCCTTGCGGCCGCCCGGCGGGCGCCACGGTATGCGGCGTGCGGCGGGGCCGTGCAGGGGGTGGAAGAAGCAGAGGGGGAGCGCGGTGGCGGTGGTTCCGGCGAGGGCCGCCCGGCCCTCGGCGATCAGCGCGAAGACGCCTGCCAGGTCCGGTATTCCGCTGGCGCGGTCCAGCACCGAGGCGGCCGCGGCGTGTGCGTCGAGGGCTTGTGCGCGCGGGCCCGGCGCGACCTGGGCGCGGTGTGTCTCCTCGCGCAGGCGGGCGACCTCCTCGGTGGCCCGCTCGCGCAGGGCGGCCTCGTCGTCCTGGAGCGCGGCGGCGAAGACGGACCGGGGAAGTGCGTAGGGCGCCGACAGGTCGCGCAGCCGGGAGCGACGGCGCAGCAGGAGCCAGAGGGCGGCCAGGATCAGCACCGGCCCCGCGGCCATGGTCAGGAAACGGGCGACGGGCGAGCCGCCGTCCGCAGCCTGGGCCGCACCCCCCAACGTCACCACGGCCGATGCCGTCACCACGTGTCGCACGTCGGCCACCCCCTCCCGTGAACACCCAGCCCGTGTGCCCCACTTGACTGTCTCGACGCTACCCCCGTCGCGCCCGCGGCGGGGAAGCCTGTGGACAACTCCGCGGCAGCGGGCCGCCGTCCGCCGTATCGACTGCCGTACGCCCGCGATCGTTCAGCAGAACTGAAAGGTGGTGGTCGCAAAGATTCGCTGGACCGATGAGTGGCGGCCCGGCAGCGTGGGCGGCATGAAGATCGAACAGGGTGTGAGCGCGCCGCGGGCGCCGATGGGGACCGGGCTGGGCGGTGTGCTGGCCGTGGTGTCGGCGGTGGCCTTCGGCGGCTCGGGGGTGGCCGCGAAGCCGCTGATCCAGGCCGGGTTGGACCCCTTGCACGTGGCGTGGCTGCGGGTGGCGCTGTCCGCCCTGGTGATGCTGCCGCTGGCGGTACGCCACCGCGGGCTGCTGCGGGAGCGGGGCCGGGCCCGGGAGTTGGCCGCCTACGGGCTCTTCGCGGTGGCGGGGATGCAGGCCTTCTACTTCGCCGCGGTGGCGCGCGTACCGGTGGGCGTCGCCCTGTTGATCGAGTTTTTGGGGCCCGCGCTGCTGCTGGGGTGGCTGAGGTTCGTCAAGCGCCGCCCGGTGGCGCGGGCTGCCGTGCTGGGCGCCGCGCTGGCGATCGTGGGGCTGATGTGTGTGGTGAAGGTCTGGGAGGGCCTGGCCTTCGACGCGATCGGTGTCGCGCTGGCCCTGGCGGCGGCCGGCTGCCTGGCCGCCTCGTTCGTGATGTCGGCGGGCGCCGTCGACCGCGACCGCGAACCCCTGCCCGCCGGGGCCCTGTTGTCCTACGGCTTCCTGGTGGGCGCGATCGCGCTGACCGCCGTCGCCCGCCCCTGGGAGGCCGAGTGGTCCGTGCTCGGCGGCCCGGTGCCGGTGCAGGGGACACAGCTGCCCGCCGCGGTCCTCGTCGGCTGGATCGTCGGGGTGAGCACGGTCCTGGCGTACGTCACCAAGGTGGCCGCGGCCCGCACCCTGTCGGCACAGGTGGCGGCGGTCGTCTCCTACGCGGAGGCGGTGGTCGGCGCGGGCCTGGCGTGGGCCGTGCTGGGTGAGGCGATGACCGCCCCTCAGATCGCGGGCGGCGTCCTCGTCCTCGTCGGCGCCTTCGTGGCCCAGACGGCCGCGGGCCGTACGGCGGGCGGGACGTCGACGGCCCGTGTGGCGGCGGGCGGCCCGCGGCGCGGCGCTTCGCGGGAAGCCGTTCGGCTGGATCGGCTGGATACGCGGTCATGAACCTGCAGGCCGGTGGGGGCTCCTCGCGCCCACGCGGCGAAGCCGCAACTCGACACAGCCCCGCGCCCCTGAAGGGGCGCTCGCCCTGACGGGCACTCACCCCTGCGGTGCCCGCTTGGGCAGGCGGGTGGCCGGGAGCAGGGCCAGCAGGAGGAAGGCCGCGGCCCACAGGTAGGTGTGCTGGAAGGCGTCGGCGAGGGCGGGGGCCGCGGTGTGCAGCGCCTCGGGCGGCAGGGTGTGCAGGGCTTCCAGGCCGTCCGTAGCGGTGGCGGGCACCCGGTCGGCCATGGAGGTGGCGAGCAGGACGGACATCAGCGCGGTGCCCACCGAGCTGGCGAGCTGCGGGATGATGCTCAAGGTGGTGGAGGCGACCGGGAGCCGGTCGTGCTCGATGCCGCGGGTCGCGGACGCCATGGTCGGCATCATCGTCATCCCGACGCCGACTCCCATGACGGCCAGGGTGGCCATCAGGACCCAGTACGGGGTGTCCGCGGCGACCTGGCTGGTGAAGGCGAGGAAGCCCGCGGCGGCCAGCGTGATGCCGCTCATCACGAGCTTGCGCGGCGCGACCTTGTCGACCATCCGCCCGGCGATCTGCATGGTGATACCGGTGGCCAGCACCTGAGGGATGCTCAGCAGCCCGGAGCCGGTCGCGCTCTGGCCCCGTACGAGCTGGTAGTACAGCGGCAGCAGCAGCGCCGAGCCGAAGTAGCCGCAGACGAACAGGGCCAGGGTGCCCGCGCCCGCGCCGAACGTGCGCTCGCGCAGCAGCCGCAGGTCGATCAGCGGGTGCGCGGTGGTCAGGGCGCGCACCACGAACGAGGCGACCAGGGCCAGACCCAGCAGGGCGGGCAGGATCGCCCCGGTGTCGGTGAAGGCGCGGCGCTCGGCGCCGGTGCTCAGCCCGTAGATCAGCAGGGCCAGGCCGGGCGAGAGCATCAGCAGCCCGGGGACGTCCAGGTGGCGCTTGGGCCGTGCGGTGTCGCGCGGCAGGATGCGGGCGGCCAGCGCGAGCGCCAGCGCGCCGACGGGCAGGTTGATCAGGAACATCCAGCGCCAGGAGACGTCGTCGACGAGGTAGCCGCCCAGTACGGGCCCGGCCAACGGGCCGATGAGGACGGGGATGCCCAGCAGGCTCATGGTCCGGCCCCGCCGGGCCGGGTCGGTCGCCTGGAGCATGATGGTCATGCCGACCGGCGAGACCATGCCGCCGCCCAGCCCCTGCACCACGCGGAAGGCGATCAGCGACTCGGCGTTCCAGGCCAGGCCCGCGAGCAGCGAGCCGAGCGCGAACAGGCCGATGGCGGCCATGTAGAGGCGCTTGGTGCCGAACCGGCCCACCGCCCAGGCGGTGAGCGGGATGACGGTGGCCAGCGCGAGGGTGTAGCCGGTCACCACCCACTGGATGGTGCTCAGCGGGGCGCGGAAGTCCTGGGAGAGGTGGTTGAGGCCGACGTTGACGATCGTCACGTCGAGCACGGTCATCAGCGAGCCGAGGATGATGACCAGGGCGAGGGCGCCGACCGGGGCGCCGGTGCGCACCTTCGCGCCGTCGTCGGAAGGGCGGACTGCGGGCCTTTCGGCCGTAGTTGGCGGCGTGGGCATGGGAGGGCTCCTGTCGTGGCGGCCGGGATCCGGCCGTTCGAGCATCACTCTCCTTCCTCAAGTTGACTTGAGGTCAAGTGCCGTAAAGCGCTGCCGGAGGCCACGAGGACCGCGGCGCCCCCCCCACGCCGCGGGGCCGCGGCGTGCCCCCAAGGACACCCCGCGGCCCCGCCGCACAGCGCGGACCTCAGCCCTTGCTGACCGCCGCCAGAATCTCCGGCAGCCGGTTCACCACGCGGGGCGCGGCCACCCGCAGCCCCAGCGCCGCGACGCCCAGGCCCCAGGCCGCGCCGACCGGCAGCAGCACCCACAGCGCGCCGTGCAGGCCCGCGACATGCAGCCAGATGGTCAGCGCGAGCACCGGCGCGCACAGCACCGCGCCCACGACCACACCGATCAGCAGGCTGAACCAGGCGATGGCGCCCTGCCCGGGGGCCACGCTCTTGTTGCCCTCCGAGGGGATGGAGTACGGGAACAGCGCCGAGGCGAGCGCGCCGGTCGCCATCAGCGCGCCCAGCAGCGCCAGCGAGAGCCCGTACACCTCGACGAAGGCCGACCACGGCCCGACGAAGGCGGCGGTGCCCACGACCACCAGCGTCACGAACGGGACCGCCACCAGCGCCAGCGCGAACGCCCGCCCGCGCAGCTCCAGATAGGCCTCCCGCGGCGTGGAGATCGTCGAGGCGACCATCCAGAACGCCGAGGTGTCCTGCCCGAACTGGTTGTACATCTGCATGCCCAGCAGCGCCGAGGCGGAGAAGGCGGTGTAGACGGTGCCGTTGCCCTGGACGGCGTTGACGACGGGCACCAGCAGGCCGATGCCCAGCGCCATCGCCCAGGACATCTTCGACTTCGGGTCGCGCCAGGCATAGCGCAGCGTCCGCGCCATGACCGTGCCCGTACGGCCCGGGGGCAGCAGGCGCATCAGCCCGCGCTCGCCCCCGGAGGACTTGCGCGCGCTGTCCTTCTCGACCGCCTGGAGGGTGGAGGAGTCGGGCGAGGTCATCACCCGGGTCAGCGTGCGCTGCCACCACCACAGCAGCAGGACGAGCGCGAGCGCGGTCAGCACCAGGCCCAGCGCCGCGCGCCCGTAGGAGCCCTCGCCGACCGCCTGGACGGCGTCGACGGCGGAGGCCGGCGGAATCCAGCGCACCACCCGCGACAGCGGCTCCAGCATCGCCATGCCGTCGGGGCCCGCCAGCTTCTGCACGGCGATGTTCACGCCCTGCGCGCCGATGGCGATGAACAGGCCGCTGAGCACGGCCAGATCGCGGCCCCGGCGGCTGGTGAGCAGCCGTACGTTGGCGGTGGCCACGGCGCGTGCCAGCGCCACGCACACCAGCACCACCAGGACGACGGCGAGCACCCCCACCACGGCCGCCGCCGCGCCCTGGGCGAGCGCGACGACCGAACCGGCCGCCAGCGCCAGGGTGAAGACCGGGCCGATGCCGACCAGCGAGGCCGTCAGCAGCGCGACGATCAGCGAGCGCGGCCGCAGCGGCAGCATGACCAGCCGGGTCGGGTCCAGCGTCTCGTCGCCGCTGGGGAAGAACAGCGGCATCACCGCCCAGCTCAGGGTCAGGATCGCGGTCAGCAGCACGGCCAGCGCCCCGACGTGGGCGTTGCCGCGCAGCGCGATCAGGCCCACCACCAGCAGGGCCGCGAACAGCAGCCCCACCACGATCGAGGCGACATAGGCGAGGGTGCGGCCGGTGGACTGGCGCAGCCCGTTGCGCAGCAGCGACAGCTTCAGGCGTACGAAGACCGGCGTCAGAGAAGGAGCGGGAGTCGGGGCCGTGCTCATCGGGCGCCGCCACCGCCCAGCCAGTCCAGGTTCTCGCCGGCCTCGCGGCCCTGCGCGCCGACCAGTTCCAGGAAGCGCTCCTGGAGCGAGGCGGCGTCGCCGCGCACCTCGGCCAGCGGCCCGTCGGCGCGGATCCGCCCGGCGGCCATCACCGCGACCCAGTCGCACAGCGACTCCACCAGCTCCATGACGTGGCTGGAGAAGATGACGGTGGCGCCGGAGGAGGTGTAGCGCTCCAGTACGCCGCGAATGGTCTGCGCGGAGACCGGGTCCACGCCCTCGAACGGCTCGTCCAGGAAGAGGATCTCGGGGTTGTGCAGCAGCGCCGCGGCCAGCCCGATCTTCTTGCGCATACCGGTGGAGTAGTCGACGACGAGCTTGTGCTGCGAGCCCGACAGGTCCAGTACGTCCAGCAGCTGCCCGGCGCGCTTGTCGACCTCCTCGCCGGGCAGGCCGCGCAACCGGCCGATGTAGGAGAGCAGTTCGCGGCCCGACAGCCGCTCGAAGAGGCGCAGCCCCTCGGGCAGTACGCCGATGCGGGCCTTGACGGAGACCGGGTCCCGCCACACGTCGTGGCCGCCGATCTCGACCTGCCCGGCGTCCGGCCGCAGCAGGCCGGTGACCATCGACAAGGTGGTGGTCTTGCCCGCGCCGTTGGGGCCGACCAGACCGATGAAGCGGCCCGCCGGCAGCGTCAGGTCGATGCCGGACACCGCGACCTGCTCGCCGTACTTCTTCCACAGCCCCTGGATGCGCACGGCGGGTGGCGCGCCCGCCGTCTCCCTGTGCTGGCTGATCTGTTCCGGCTCGCTGGCCACCGGTCCTGCCCTTCGACGTCCCCGCAGGGGCGGTCGTGCCCCCGTCCGTAACGTCCACAATACGGACGAGGCGGGACGGGTCCTCAGACCTGGGGAGGGGATGGCGGCGGTGGTGCCTGCGACCTTCGGAGGAGAGCGGGCTCTCAGCGGCCCCGCGCGGTGGCCGCCTTGTGCCTGCCGGTGGAAGCGGAGGACAGGTCAGCGGCCGCGGGCAGTGGCCGCCTCGCGCCTGTGGGTGGAGACGAAGGGCTGATCAGCGGCCCCGCGCGGTGGCCGCCTCGCGGCCGCACGCGTACGCGAGCGGGCTGATCAGCTCTTCCGCGTCGGGCAGCCAGCGGTTGGCGGCGGTGGGCTGGCGGACCCACTGCACCGAGCCGTGCGGGCCCATGCGGGTCGGCGGCGCGACGACGTAGTCGCCCTCGCCGCGGGCGATCAGGTCGATCGCGGCGGGCGGCCAGCCGAGCTTGCGTACGAGATCGGGCACCTTGGCCGTGGCGCCCGGCAGCACGAAGAAGTACATGCGGCGGCTGGGGGTACGGGTGACCGGGCCCAGCGGCAGGTCCATGCGCTCCATGCGGGCCAGCGCCAGACAGCCGGCCGTCTCGGGCACATCGATCGCGTCGAACGTACGGCCCGTGGGCAGCAGGATCGAGGCGCGCGGCTGCTTGCCCCACATCCTGCGGGCGGCCGTCGCACTGCCCGTTGCCTGGTTGGCCCAGCCGGGAGCCGCGGGGTGTGCGCCGGGCGCGGCGCAGTCGTTCGCGCCGCACGAGCAGCGCGGTGTCTCGCTGTCCTCCTCCAGCCATGCGCCGGGGAACACATCCCAGTGCCGCTCTTCCGCGTAACGCACCGCAGTGTCGAGCAGCAGCTCACCGCGCTGCTTGGGGATCTGCGACGCTCCTGTGACTCCGATGGTCTCTTCCACGCAGATGACAACTTCCCCTGTCACCAAGGGTTACGGCCAACCTGCGGACGGTACCGGCGCATCGCTCCCCAGTGCGGGGCGCATGGATGCATGTATGGGGGCGCAGGCGCGGAATGGGAACGGTTTGCGGGTAGCCACCTGCGTGACGGGCGGAGAGGCCGCCCGGCGGCAGACCGCACCGCAGCGCAGGGGTGACAACCCGGGCGCCGGTGGCGCCGCGAGCTGGACGCGGGCATCACGCGCTTTTCTCGCATTCCCCATATCCGGGCAACTCTTCATGCTTCGTCGAATATCTCGGATATCCCGGACATGCGCGGGGAATTGATCAACGGGAACGGCGTTCGTCGGTGAACGCGCTGCAGTAACAGGGGGTACAACATGGCCGCCAGGCCACTCGTCGCGCGGCAGCCCAACGAACGGCTGCAGGCGCTGATTCAGGAAGCCGCCTGCTCCAATGCCGGTCTCGCCCGCCGCGTCAACATGTGCGGCGCCGAGCACGGCCTCGACCTGCGCTACGACAAGACGTCCGTGGCCCGCTGGCTGCGCGGTCAGCAGCCGCGCGGCCGGGCCCCCGCCATCATCGCGGAGGCGCTCGGGCGGAAGCTGGGGCGCACGGTCACCATCGATGAGATCGGCATGGCCGACGGCAAGAACCTCGCCTCCGGAGTGGGGCTGCAGTTCTCGCCCACGGTCCTGGGCGCCATCGAACAGGTCTGTGAGCTGTGGCGCAGCGATGTGGGGCGCCGGGACTTCCTCAGCGGTTCGACGGTGGCGGCCTCGGCGCTGGTGGAGCCGAGCCGCGACTGGCTGATCACGAGCACGGACACCCAGGTCGCCCGCAACGCCGGTGCGCGGGTGGGGATGTCGGACGTGGAGGCCGTACGCGCCATGACCACGGCGCTGTGCGAGCTGGACCATCGTTACGGCAGCGGCCATGTCCGTCCGGTGGTGGTCCATTACCTGAACAGCGTGGTCTCCGGGCTGCTGGCCGGGTCCTACCGCGAGTCGGTGGGGCGCGAACTGTTCGCCTCCGTGGCGCGGTTGACGGAGCTGGGCGGTTACATGGCCGTGGACACCGGGCAGCCGGGGCTGGCCCAGCGCTATTACATCCAGGCGCTGCGGCTGGCGCAGGCGGCCGGGGACCGGGGATACGGGGGGTATGTGCTGGCCGCCAGCATGAGCCATCTCGCCGCGTCGCTGGGCAATCCGCGCGAGATCGCGCAGTTGGCCAAGGCTGCGCAGGAAGGGGCCAGGGGGCATGTCACCCCGCGCGCCGAGGCGATGTTCTTCGCGGCGGAGGCGCGCGGACACGCGCTGATGGGCGACGGCCGCGCCTTCCAGGTCGTGGCGGGGCGGGCCCTGGGCGCCATGGAGCGCGCGGACGCGGGCTCCGACGCGGGCGACGACCCGGTGTGGATCTCGCACTTCGACCAGGCCTATCTCGCCGACGAACTGGCGCACTGCCACCGCGACTTGGGGCAGGCCGCGCCGGCCAGGCAGCGGGCCCAGGAAGCGCTGGACGGGCACCCCGAGGGGCGGGCGCGGCGGCGGGCGATCGGGCTGGTGCTGCTGGCCAGCGCACAGGTGCAGCAGCGCGAGATCGAGCAGGCCTGCCACACCGGTACCCAGGCCGTCGAACTGCTCGGCGGGCTGCGCTCCAGCCGCGGTACGGAGTATCTGGAGGACTTCCAGCAGCGCCTGGAGCCGTATCGGGACGAGCCGGTGGTGCGGGAGTTCGGGGCGCGGATGGAACTGCGCGCGGCGTAGCGGGCCCGCGGCCCGCGCGTATCCGATCTCTGCGGCCGGTACGGATCGTCGGGGTCGCCCGGGAGCCGTGTGTCCTCCAACGCCGGACGGGCCGAATGGGCCGGCCCGTCCGGCGGCGGGGCGTTCGGAGGGACGGGTGGTGACCAGGGGACGTGGTCGAACGCGACTGCGACCCGGTAGCGTGACCCGTCGATTCCGTAGGTTCTGCAGAGGTAGGAGTCCCGGTGACGCAGAGCGGACAGGGCAACGACCCGCAGAATGCTGCGGGTGGGCCCGCGCGAGAGGGTGTTGTGCTGCCCGCTCACGGTGACACGTGGGCGCCCGAGCAGCAGGTGGCCCCAGCCCCGGGGCAGCCGTGGGGCCAGCCCTGGGGGCCGGGCCAGGCGCCCGCGCAGGCCCAGCACCCGCCTCATCAGGCCCCGCCGCACGATCCGCAGATGCCGGGGCAGCCCGCACCGGGGCAGCCGGTGCAGGGAGGGCCTGGGCAGGTGCAGCCCGGGCAGGGGCAGCCGGCGCCGCAGCCGTTCGGGCAGTCGCCGATGCCTCCTCAGCAGCCCGTACAGCAGCCCGTACAGCGGCCGCCGATGCCGCCGCAGGGTCAGCAGCAGCCGGGATACGGGCAGTTCCCGCCGGGGCAGGCGCCCTACGGCCAGGTGCCGCAGGGGCAGCCGCCGTTGGGACAGCCGCAGCAAGGGCAGCCGCCGTCGGCGCAGTCGCCGCAGGGGCAGTCGCCGCAGGGGCAGCCTGCGTACGTACAGCCGCAGTACCAACAGTCGTTGCAGCAGTCCCAGCCGCAGCCTCAGGCGCCTGCGCAGCAGATGCCGCCCCAGCAGCCGCCGGCGACCGGCGACGGGGATCATGCGACCACGCTGCTGCCGCCCATCCGGGGGGCGGTTACGCACCGTGCGCAGAGCGTGCCCGGCATGCCCGGCGCACAGGGCGCACAAGCGGAGCAGGGGGCGCACACAGGGGCGCTTCCGCCGGAAGCGACGCCGTACGGGCAGCAGCAGACTCCGTCGTACGGGCAGATAGTGCCCGCGGCGCCGCAGGGTGCCGCGCCGCTGCCGCCCGAGGCCGGGCAGCCGATGCCCGCGGGCCAGATGGTGCCCGCCAGGCCGCAGCCCGGAGCGCCGCTGCCGCCCGCCGCGCCGATGCCCGCGGGCGCGCCCATGCCGCCCGCCGCAGGTGACGCGGAGGCGACCCAGCTGATCCCGCCGTTCGGCGCGCAAGGCACACCAGGCGCACCCGGCGCACAGGGCGCACCGGCGGGCCAGGGCGCCGGGCCGCTGCCGCCCGAGACCCCCGAGCGCCCGGTGGAGTCCACGACGACGCTGCGCCGTATCACGCCGCAGCAGCAGGGGCCGGGCACGGGCGGCCCCCCGCCCGGCGGCCCGGACCAGGGCGGCTCGGACGCGACCCGGCTGATCCGCCCGGTGCGCGCGGGCACGCCCACGCCGCCGCCCGGCGCCCCCTTCGGAATCCGCCCCGGCGCACCCTCCGACCGCCCCACCCCCGCCGAGTTCGAGGGTCTGTTCCGCTCGGACTCCGGGCCCGGCGGCGGCGCTCAGGACGGCGCCCCGGACTCCACCCAGCAGCTGCCGCGCTTCGAGGAGCCCGCGCAACAGCCGTACGGGCAGCGGCAGTTCGCGCCGCAGGATACCTATGACGGGTACGAGCCGGACGGCGGCGGCAAGCGCCGCCGGATGGCCCCCGCCGTGATCATCGGGATCGCCGTGGTGCTGCTGGCCGGCGCCGGGCTCGGCGTGGGCTGGGCGCTCAGCGGCGGCGACGAGGGCGAGAAGAAGCCCAAGCAGGAGGCCGGCAAGTCGGCCGCCGACCAGGCCAAGGGAGAAAAGCCCGCCAAGCCGGCGCCGCCGCCCCCGGACCCCGCCGCGGAGCAGGCCAAGGCGCTGGACGCGCTGTTGAAGGACAGCAACAACAGCCGCTCGGCGGTGGTCGACGCCGTCAAGTCCATCGGCACCTGCGACAACCTCGACGGCGCGGCCAAGGACCTGCGGGACGCGGCCAAGCAGCGCAACGACATGGTGGCGCGGCTGCAGAAGCTGACCGTGGACAAGCTGGACAAGAGCGCCGAGCTGACCTCCGCGCTGACCACCGCCTGGAAGTCCTCCGCCGCTGCCGACAGCCACTTCGCCAACTGGGCCGACCAGGTCGCGGGCAAGAAGGGCTGCCACAAGGGCCGGGCCCGCAACTCCAAGGAGCACGACAAGGCGGTCGCCGCCAGCGGCAAGGCGACCGAGGCCAAGAAGGACGCGGCGAAGCTGTGGGACCCGATCGTCGGCCGGTTCAAGGAGCAGGGCCTCTCGCGGCACTCCGCGGGCGACCTGTGAGCCGGTGCCCGTCGGTGAGGGTCATTCGGCCGCGCGCCGGCGCTCCAGCGTCCTGGTGACGTTCACGAAGCCGTCCCGCGCCGCCACCAGCCGCCCGTCCCGTACGACCTGATAGGTCACCATGCCGTTCACGGTGCGCGGGAAGTCCTGGACGGCCAGCATGTCGTGGGCGCGCCAGCGCAGCTCGGGCGTCAGGCCGCCGGTGTTCACGGCCTGTTCGCCGCGGTCCAGGGTCTGCTGGAGGGTGTGTGCGGTGATCTCCTCGGTGCCCTCGTCGGCGAGCTGCTCGATCTTGGCGCGCAGCACCGTGTAGGCGATCCAGGTCGTCTGCACCCCCGGGTCCGCCGGGTCGATGCGGTTGTCGTTGAAGGCGTGGTCGCTGATCACCTTGCGCATCGGCTTCCAGCGCGGGTCGTCGGCGACCGGGTACCAGCCGGTGACGTACGCGCCCTCCAGCAGCCCCGCCAGGCCGCCCGTACGGTCCACCAGGCCCTGGCCCACGCTGCCCAGTACGGAGGCGATGCGCACCTTGGGGCGCTCGGGCCGCAGCCGCCGGAAGGAGTCGAAGAAGGTGTCCGTGCGCTCCCCGAGCGCGGCCGTCACACACCCGCCGGGCCGCCCCGCCCCCGACCCGTCCTGGGCGGCGCCCACGGCCTGCAGGGCGCGCCGGGCCGCGGCCTCGTAGTCGGTGGCGTCCTCGGGGGCGCGGATGTCCCTGGCCGGGCCCTGGCTGCCGTCGGCCAGCCCGGCGTTGAGGAGGGCGGGCATCCGGTCGCCGGCGATGGTGTCGGGGCGTACGAGGGAGACCGTGCGGCACTCGGGGGCCAGCTGGTGCCCGTTGCCCGCGAGCAGGGCGGCCTGGCCGCCGTTGACGGGGTAGGACAGCGGGCTGGCGTACTCCTCGTCGGAGACGCCGTAGCCGCCGATGAAGGGGATGCCGTGCACCTCCAGCGGTGCCATGAAGGCGCGCCCGAACTGGCTGTAGGAGCCGACGACGGCGACGGCCTTGGCGTCGACCGCGCGCTGGGCGCACTGCGCGGCGTCCACCGAGTCGTTGTGCTCGTTGCAGGTGATGACGTTCAGGCGGTGGCCGCGGATGCCGCCTTGGGAGTTGACCCAGCGGGCGTAGGCCTGCGCCATGGCGGGCATGCCGGGCATATTGGTGGCCGCGGTGCGCTCCGGTGCCCAGGTCATGACGGTGAGCGGCTCCTTCTCCCCGGAGCCCCCCGAGGTTCCGGGGAGGGAGCCGCAGCCGGACAGCAGGGACGCCGTGGCCGCCGTGCAGACCGCCGTGGAGAGGAAGCCTCTCGCCGCGGCGCGTGGGAAGGGGCGGGGGGAGGGGCGTCGCCGTCCGGTCATGGTCAAGCAGCCTCGCGCCCGGCCCAAAACGGCCGCGTGCCGAGAGGGCAACGGGCCGTGGCGCTCAGGTGAAATCCGGGGGGCCGCCGATGATCATCAACGAGGAACGTACGATCGAATACTGTGCAAGGTTCGGAGAAGTCTTCCCGTCGCGGCCGTCGCTCGACCACCATGGGCGCCATGCCGCTCAATGACATGCCGTGGTGGCGCTGGCGCAGCAATGTGCGCTCCGCGCTGCACATGCTCTCCGACCCCGTCTTCCACCAGGAGACCTGGCTGACCGGCCGCCCCGGGTACGGGGACGTCACCGACGCCGTCTACCGGCTCGTCGAGGACACCTGGCTGGACAACTGGTCCGCGGAGAAATACGTCGGCACGATCTTCCGCGACTCCCAGGAGGCCGCCCTGGTCGACGTCGCCGTCCTGCGGGTGCTGCGCATCATGCACCAGGTCGGCGCGGACGCCCCGGTCGCCGCCTACGTCGACCACCACGGCTGGCCCGAGGCGGTACGCGCCGCCCGCGAGGCCCACGTCCGCCTGGCAACGGCCGACGGCGAGGACCCCGACACCCCGCCGCGCTCCCTGGAGGTCCTGGCCATCCTGACCAGGGGCATGGAGGCCTCGGCCTGAGCGGCCGGGGCCCCAGGGCCCGAGCGGGCCGAACGGCCGGGGCCCGGAGTGCGGGCGGTCGGGGCGGTCCGGGGAATGTGCGACCCTATGAGGTCATGAGCGAGTCGCAGCCCAGTACCCCTGACCAGTACGTCCTCACCCTGTCCTGCCCGGACAAACAGGGCATCGTGCACGCGGTGTCCAGCTACCTGTTCATGACCGGGTGCAACATCGAGGACAGCCAGCAGTTCGGGGACCACGACACCGGGCTGTTCTTCATGCGCGTGCACTTCAGCGCGGACGCGTCCGTGACGGTGGACAAGCTGCGCGCCAGCTTCGCCGCGGTCGGGGACTCCTTCCAGATGGACTGGCAGCTCCACCGCGCCGACGAGAAGATGCGCGTGGTGCTGATGGTGTCCAAGTTCGGGCACTGCCTCAACGACCTGCTCTTCCGCTCCCGGATCGGCGCGCTGCCGGTGGAGATCGCGGCCGTGGTCTCCAACCACACCGACTTCGCCGAGCTGGCCGGCTCGTACGGCATCCCCTTCCACCACATCCCGGTCACCAAGGACACCAAGGCCCAGGCCGAGGGGCGGCTGCTGGAGCTGGTGCGCGAGGAGGGCGTGGAGCTGGTGGTGCTGGCCCGCTACATGCAGGTCCTCTCGGACAACCTGTGCAAGGAGCTGTCCGGCCGGATCATCAACATCCACCACTCCTTCCTGCCGAGCTTCAAGGGCGCCAGGCCCTACCACCAGGCGCACGCGCGCGGCGTGAAGCTGATCGGTGCCACCGCGCACTACGTCACCGCCGACCTCGACGAGGGGCCGATCATCGAGCAGGAGGTCGAGCGGGTCGGCCACGAGGTCACCCCCGACCAGCTCGTGGCGATCGGCCGGGACGTGGAGTGCCAGGCGCTGGCGCGGGCGGTGAAGTGGCACAGTGAGCGGCGGGTGCTGCTCAACGGCAGCCGCACGGTGGTTTTCGCCTGAACTTGAGGTCTTGAAGACTTGAGGTCTTCAGGTCTTGAGGTCCGAGCAGATCTTGAGGTCCGAGGCGGGCCGGGCCCCGTACGCCGTGATCACGGTGTACGGGGCCGTGTCATGCCGTGCCTGGCGCAAAACGGTTCCTCACAGCCGCGACAGCGACGCCGTCGCGAAGAGGACGTCGCGGATCGCGTCGCGCTCGCCGTACTGGCCCGCCGCGGCCTCCTGCGGCGAGACATGGCCCGCGGCCAGCTGGCAGAACTCCACGCTGTCCAGGGCGATGTGCGCGACCGTACGCTCCGGGGTGCCCAGCGCGGCGGGGGAGTCCAGGGCGATGTACCAGTGGCCGCCGCCGTTGCCCTCCACCTCCAGATGCAGGGTGCGCCCCGGGGTGCCCGCCTCCACCAGCCGCCGGGACGGGGAGGCCAGACCGGCCCGCCTGCGGTCCGCCAGGGCGGCGGGCAGCAGCCGGGCGGCCAGGTCGACCATCCGGTGCAAGTGGGCGGCGGACGGGCTCTCGTACGGGTAGTCCACGGCGTCCGCGATGTCGCCGGCGTGGATCCAGCACTCGAAGGCGCGGTCCAGGAAGGAGTCGCGCAGCGGGAGCCGGAACTCGCCGTAGGGGACGGAGAGTTCGGCCACGCCACGGCCGGCGAAGGACACCGTCCGTATGAGGGTGTGGCTCTGGTTGCGCCAGGGCACGCGGGTGGCCAGCGGGGAGTTGGTGTGGCCGACCGCGCGCCAGTAGGCCTCGGTACGGGTGGTGGGCCCCGCGGGCGTGGGCGGCGCCGCGGCGCCCAGCGGGTCGGGCAGGCCCAGGGCCGTGGCGAGCAGGCCGTCCACGGCCAGCAGATGGCCTATCACCCCGGCCACCGTCGTCTCGCGCTCCACGGGCCGCTCGCCCTCGAACCACCGCAGCCACACCGGAGCCCGCCACTCCGCCTCGCCCATGTCGCGCAGCAGCGCGTCGAGCCGGGCGGCCTCGGCGTCGTACGGGGCGGCCCACTCGGGCACGGGGATACGGGCCGGACGGCGGCCCAGGCAGCCCTCCAGGACCCGCGAGCGCAGCAGCGGGTCCAGGTCCAGGCTGTCGGCCGGGTGCAGCAGGCCGACGGCGTCGCGCAGCCGCAGCGCCTCCTCCGCGCACGCCGCGCAGTCGGTCAGGTGGGCCTCGACCGCCGCGGTCTCCTCCGGGGAGCAGGCCGCCAGCGCCCAGGCGCCCAGCAGGGACTTGAGGACCTTGTGCGGGGGTGCGGGAGGCGCGGCGGAGGCCGGCTGTTGGTCCAGCTCCAGTTCCACGTGGTGTTCCCGTTCCCGGTGCGATGGTGGTGGTGCGTGCGGTGGTACGTCCTGCGGGGTGCCCGGGGCCGCCGTGGGGTCCGCTGCGGGAGCGGGCGGCGGGAGGTCGGGCAGCGGGCCGTTGTCCTCGGCGGCGGGGCGCGGTGACGGTATGCGCGGCCGCTCGCCGGGTCCGGGCGTGCCCTCATCGGGGCCGTCCGGGCCGCAACGGTCCCATTCGTCCGGGCCGTTCACCGGGCCCGCCCGCAGCCGGAGCCGGGCGGTGGCGCCCCCGTCCGGTCCTGGTCGAGCCCGCCGACGGGCGGGCTGCCCGGGGGTCTGCCGGGCTGGTGGGGCTGGTGGTTGTGGGCGGTGGAGAGCAACTGCAGGCCCAGGCGGAGCCGGCGGCGTGCCTCGTCCTCGGTGACGCCGAGGTCGGCGGCGGTCTGGCGGTAGTCGCGGCGCTGGAAATAGGCGAGTTCGAGCGCGGCGCGCAGGGGAGCGGGCATGGAGGTGACGATGTAGTCGGCGCGGGCGGCGGTGGAGGCCGCCCTGATCTTGCGCTCTATCTCGTCGGGCGCGGGGGCGTGCTCGCCGCAGCCGAGCGCGGAGGCGGACTCGGCCTGGCGCAGGCGGTGGACGGCCTGGCGGTGGGTGAGGGTGGCCACCCAGGAGCGCAGCGAGCCCTGTTTGGGGTCGTAGGAGTCGGGGTTCTCCCAGATGTAGCCGAAGACTTCGCGGGTGATGCGGTCGGCCGCGTCCTCGTCGCCCAGGACGCGGTGGGCCAGGCTGTGCACGAGAGAGGCGAAGCGGTCGTAGAGCTCGCCGAGTGCGGCCGCTTCGCCGCGTGCGAGCCGTTGCTGCATCCGCCTGTCCCAGCGCGGTGGCGTGTCGTTGCCCATCAGCTCCCCCTCCCTCGCGCCCGGCGGCGCGCCGTCGCCGTCCGCCGCCGCGACCGTGCCCGCCATGACCGTGCCCACCATCACAGAGTCCACCGTGTTCCCGAATGTAGTGCGCGGGTCCGACCCCGCACGCTCCTTTACGGCAATCTGCGCATCCGGTGCGGCTGCGGATGGTATAGCGGCCGTTACTTTGTGGTGGTAGTGCCCGGTAGGTAGCCGATTGATGCGGATCGTCGACGCTCATATTCGATGATGTGTTATCCGTGTGTGACCGAATTCGGGGGAAAGTGAGCATCTCGCTGGGCATAGCCTTGGGGAGGGACGGCCTGTTGCGCGAAGAATTCTGAAGAGTTTCAGGGGAGAGAGGCCGGGCAGCCGAGGCAGGAAGGACGGGTTCCGGATCAATCCGGGAGCCATCCGGTCCGAGCCGGTCCGAGAACGAGCGAAAGGCTTCGAGCGCGTGTCGTTGAAGGTGGCAGAGGGCGAGCAGGGCCAGTGGGCCGTACTACAGGTCTCCGGTGAGATGGACCTGGTCACTTCGCCGGCGGTCCGCCAGCACGTGCACGACGCGGTCGCCGAGGGGCGCCGCAGCCTCGTACTGGACCTGTCCGGGGTCCGGTTCTGCGACTCCAGCGGCGTCGGGGTACTGATCGCCGCGCGCCGGCTGATGCGCTCCTGCCAGGGGCGGCTGCGGCTGATCCTGCCCGCACAGGGCGCCGTCGACGGCTCGCACGTCAACCGGGTCCTGGCGGCCCTGGGCGTGCGGCGGCTCTTCGAGGTCTACCCCGACCTGACCACGGCCGTGGACGAGACGGCGGCGCCGCTGACGGCCTGAGGCCGCTGGTTTACGCCGGCCCCAGGGCAGGGCCGTTGGCCGCCGGAGGCTCAGGCCGCGCCCGCCGCCCCGGCCGGGAAGCGGGCGCGGACGACGAAGCCGCCGTCGGGTGTGCGGCCCGCCTCCAGGGAACCGCCCAGGCTCTGGGCGCGCTCGCGCAACCCCACCAGACCGTGGCCGCCGCCGGGCAGTGCCGGGGCTTCACCGGCCGCGTCCGGCGGGCCGTTGCGGATCTCCACCCACAGGCCGCGCGAGGTTCCCGCGGGCCGCCCGCACGCCCCGGCCCTCGTGGTCTCCCCGGCCCCCGTGGTCTCCCCGGCCCCCGCGGCCTCCCCGGTCGCTCCAGGCGCTCCAGGCGCTCCGATGTCCTCCAACTCCTCGATGCGCACCTGCACCCGCGCACCCGGCGCGTGCTTGCGGACATTGGTCAGCGCCTCCTGCACCGTCCGGTACGCCGCCCGCTCCACGGACCTCGTGCCGCACGCCCCGGGCGCCACGCCGCCCTCGAAGGTGACGTCCAGGGCGCTCAGTTCGATCAGCCGCGGCAGTTCGGCGAGGCCGGGCTGGGGAGCGGGTCCGCGCGGCGGCGCGGCGCCGCCCGCCGTACCGCCGCCCGCCGCGCGCAGGATGCCGACCATGTGGCGCAGCTCGTCCAGGGTCCGTACGGACAGCTCGCGGATCGTACGGGCGCCGTCCCGGGCCGTGGCGTCCTTGGAGGCCAGCTGCACCGCGCCGGCCTGGAGGCTGATCAGGCTCACCTGGTGGGCCACCACGTCGTGCATCTCGCGGGCGAGCCGGGCCCGTTCGGTGGCCAGCACCCGGTCGGCGATCAGCCGGTCCTCGCGGCGCAGGCTGCGGGTCAAGTCCTCGACCCGTACGGCCAGTTCGCGGCGGGTGCGGACCAGCAGGCCCAGCGCGATGGGCGCGGCCGAGGTGACGCTCGCGTCGATCAGCACCTGGGTGTTCTCGCGGTACGCGGTCAGCTCCAGGTCGGACAGCGGGTACGGGAGGAAGTGCGCGGCGACGAGCAGGACCGCGCAGCCGCCCAGGCGCAGCCGGCCGGGGCGCAGGGCCGCGACCGAGTAGAGGGCGATCATCGGGGCGAACCAGATGTAGCCGATGTAGAGGCCGGGCAGGGTGACCAGGAAGACGGTCAGCGGGAGTCTGCGGCGCAGCAGCAGGGCGGCCGCCGCGAGCGCCGACACCCCCAGTTCCAGGTCCCATTGGACGCCGTTGACCAGCAGCGCGTCGGCGATCCCGAGGAGTACGGGGACGACGGTCGGCGCGCAGCGGCGCAGGAGGCCGCCGCTCGGGCGGGCTCTGCCCCCGGGGTGCGCATCGGCGTCGGCGCCCCATGGCCGCGTACGCCGGGCGTGCCTGCCCGACGTACCCCGCGCGTCCGCTGCGCCCCGCGCGTCCGCCGTGCCTTGCTCGCCCCCCGTGCCCCGCGCGTCCGCCGTGCCCGCCCCGCTCACCGCGGACCGCCCGCGACCAGGCCCGCGCGGTCCGCGACGATGGCTGCCTGTACGCGGTTGAGGCCGCCCAACTTGCCCAGCAGTGCCCGGACATGGTCCTTGACGGTGCTGGGCGCCAGCCCCATCCGCTGCGCTATGCGGGCATTGCCCAGACCCTCGCCCAGCAGGGCCAGCACCTCCGACTCCCGCGGCGTCAGCGCGCTGACCGCGCGGGCCGCGGCGGTCTGCGCCTCCGCGGTGAGATAGCCGCCGATCACGGTGCGGGTGACGCCCGGGTCCAGGACGCTGCCGCCCGCCGCCAGGGTGCGTACCGCCCGCAGCAGCTGCTCGGGGTCGCAGTCCTTGAGCAGGAAACCGGCCGCGCCCTCGCGCAGCGCCGCCGAGAGGTACTCCTGGCCGTCGAAGGTGGTCAGCATGGCCACGGCGGGCGGCCGTTGCGCGGCGAGCAGGGAGCGCAGCACGGTCAGTCCGTCCACGTCCGGCATCCGTATGTCCAGCAGGACGACATCGGCGGCGGCGTCCAGGACGGTGGAGACCGCCTCGGCGCCGCCGCAGTCCGCGACCATCTCGATGTCCTGGCCGGTGTCCAGGATCATCCGCAGTCCGGATCTGACGAGCCGCTCGTCGTCCACCACCGCCACCCGGATCACCGTCGGCTCCTCCATCGCAACTCCCCATCGCCCCGTACCGGTCCCGCGGGCCGAGCCGGACCCACCCCCGCCGAACGGCGGGGGTCAGGGCGAGACCTGCGGAGGATGCCGCGGGGTGGGGCCCGCGGGCAGAGTGCCTCTCATGCTGCACCAATGAGGCGGCCACGCGCCGACCACGCGTCGCAGCTCACAGTGGCGGCCGCCGCGACCCCCACACGCGACGGCCGTCACTGGTGTGCGTCACTGGCGTGTCTTCGCCTTCGCAGACGCCTACTGGTGTCACATCCGTTGCCTGATGTCACATACGCCTCTACGGTGGCCGGCGCTCGTGCCCGTTCCTTCGAGTTCCGGCTCAACTGGCCGCTCGCAGCGGCAGTTTCGGGAGGCATTTCGTGCACAGATCCCGCTTCATACCGATACGTACCCTCACCATGGCCCTCGGCCTCGCGCTCGCCACCACCCTCGCGGCCACCGCGCCCGCCAGCCCGGCACCCGCCCCCGACGGGCCCGGCGCCGCCGGACCGCGCCACCGGGTCGAGTACTTCACCGGCCCCGCGGCCCACCCGCGCCACACCACCGTGCCCGCCGCCACCCCCGGCCGTATCGCCCGCGCCGAGCGTCCGCTGTCCGCGGCCGGGCGCGCCGCGGACGGCGAGGTGGGGACGGTCCTGGAGAACGGGCCCTCCGACAAGAAGGTCGACGTCGTCTTCCTCGGCGACGGCTACACCCTCGCCCAGCAGCAGGACTTCCACGACGACGCGAGCGCCAAGTGGGCGCAGATCGCCGCCGTGGAGCCGTACGCCTCGCACCGCGACTCCTTCAACGTCTGGACGGTGGACGCCGTCTCCAACCAGTCCGGCGTCTCCGGCGACCCGACGCGGGACGTGGTCAAGGACACCGCCCTGGACAGCTACTACTGGTGCGGCGGCATCGAGCGGCTGCTGTGCGTGGACACCGGCAAGGTCGAGTCCTACGCCTCCAAGGCCCCGGACGCCGACCTCGTGATCGTCCTGTCCAACTCCGCCAAATACGGCGGCGCCGGCTACAACGACATCAGCTCGCCGCTCGGTTACGACGGCATCGCCACCGCCGCCTCCGACCACTCGGCCTCGGCCCAGATCGCCGTCCACGAGACCGGCCACTCCTTCGGCAAGCTCGCCGATGAGTACCAATACCCGGAGTACGGCACCTACACCGGTCCCGAGCCCACCGAGCCCAACATCACCAAGCTCAGCGCCGCCGAGATGAGCGCCCAGAAGGCGAAGTGGTACCGCTACCTCGGCCAGCCCTCACCCGACGGCGGCACGGTCGGCGCGTACGAGGGCGGCGGCTACTACCCGCGCGGCCTCAACCGGCCCTCCGCCGACTCGATCATGCGGACGCTGGGGCGGGAGTTCAATCCGGTCGGGCTCGAAGCCATGATTGCCGGCTTCCGCCGGCATACGGGGTGAAGGCCCGTCCGGTCGCCAGCATCACGACGCAGGTCGTGGCGGCCAGCGCGTAGGCCGTCGTCACCAGCAGCAGGGTGCCCTCGGTGGTCGACAGGGCCGCGCCGAAGAAGCCCGTGACCGTCAGCCACACCACGGTCCGTACGGTCACATACAGCTGTACGGCGGCGAACAGCACCAGCGCGCTGCGCAGATCGCGCCCGCCGCGGTAGGCCAGCACCCCCAGGACGAGCAGGGCCACCGCCGAGGCGACGGTGTAGAAGTCGTCGGTGGTGGCCACTTCGATCTGTCCGAGGACGGAGGCGTCGACCGCGCCGTGCAGATAGCGGCTCGCGTCGACGCCGGCCGCGGTCAGGTCGCGTATGAGCCAGGCGCCCTGCACCACCCCCATCACCAGGAAGAGCACCGCGCAGACGCGCGACAGCCGCCGCTGCCACCACCGGTCGGCGCCCGGACCGGCGTCCTGGGCCGCGGGCAGCAGCGCGGTCAGCACGACCACTGCCACCAGCAGCCCGAGGCCTCTGGTGGCCAGCGCCCAACCGCCCAGATACTCCAGGCTGTAGTCCTTGCGGTAGGAGGCGTTCAGCAGGCCGATCGCCTCCCGCAGCGACATGGCCAGAAGGATGAAGCCGAGCAGCAGCGCGGCGCCGCGCGCCACCCTCCGCTGGCTCAGCGCGAGCCCGCCGACCACCAACAGCGCCGTGGCCAGCGCCCATTCGTACGGCCCCAGCAGCTGGGCCGCCGGAGCGGCCGCCCGGGGGTTGAAGATCCCCTCCAGGAACTCCCCGACGCCGCTGTCCCTTTCGAGGATGCCGTACACGACCCAGGCGGCCAGCGCCGCGCCGTACAGCGCCAGCGCGAGCCCCGCGGCGAGATAGGCGCCGCTGTGCTCGGTCGCCACCCGCCCGGGGTCGGGATCGCCCCGGACATCGACCGCTGTTCCGTCCTGCCACACCATGGCCGCCCCCGATCCCGTGAACCACTGCGGTGTGAAGGACGGCTGTCCGGACGACGGAGGTTCCATTCCTCGCGGGCCCGATGTGCGGCGGCACATCGGGCTTGCTGACGGCCGCCCGCCTCGGCTCTTCTCCCCCTACCCGCCCGCCTCGGCTCTTCTCCCCCTACCCGCCCGCCCCCTCCCCATCCCCCTCCCACGCGGAGAGCGTGGCGATGTTGCGCAGTGCCTGGAGGTGGCGTTCGTAGACCGAGCGGCCCTCCGCGGTGAGCGAGAGCCAGGTGCGCGGCCGGCGCCCGACCTGACCCTTGGTGACGAGCAGCAGACCGGCCTCCTCCAGAGTGGTGGCCTGCTTGGACAGCGCCGAGTCGGTGATCTCCACCAGATCCCTTATGAAGGCGAACTCGGCCTTCTGCGCGGGCGCCAGCGCCGCCACGATGGACAGCCGCACCGGCGAGGACAGCAGCGGCGCGAGGTCGTGCCGGGGGTGGGCGGGGGGCATCAGCGGCTGATCCGGATCTCGTGAACGGCGGCGAGGGCAGGTGGGAGAGCGCAGGCCAGGGCTCCTGCTGCGGCGAAGAGCACGCTGCCGTCGAATATGTGCAGACCGAGCTGGAGAGCCGCCAAATACAGTACCGCCCAGCTCGCGATCATCGTGGTGTGTACGCGGGTGAAGCCACGGCGGGTCATGGGCCGACGGTTGGCGTAGGTGACCAGGGCCATGACGGCCGCACTGTTGACACTGGTGGCCACGGCGACGGCCATCGGGCCGTGCCACAGCAACACCGTCGGAACGAAGGCCAGTTGCAGGACGGCGAAGCCGATGAAGTACCGCGCCTGCCAGCGGCCCTGGCGCCGTGCGGCGCGCTCGGTGTCGGTCGCGATGGTCAACTGCGCCGCGTAGGCGGCTCGTTCCGCGAACTCGGCCATCATGCCCCCCGTAGGTCCCTGTAGAGCCCTGAAGATCCCCGTGGATCCCCGTGGACCCCTGTATCCCGTCCCTGAAGTCACTCGACTTCCTGACTGCTTCTCAGCATGACAACCACTTGCCAACTTGGCAAGTGGTTGTCGGAAATGCATCTAGCCGTGACGCGCACCAGTCCGTGGCAACAGGGTCAAAAGCAGTGAAATGACCACGTACAGCGCCAGGTTGAACGCCAACGCCACCGTCAGCGCATGCCCGTACGCCGCCACGTCCTGCCGTGCCGCGCCGCCCAGCGCGCCGTAGAAGAGGACGCCCACCACGGCCACCCCGACCGAGCCGCCGATCTGCTGGCCGGTGGACAGGACGCCGGAGGCCATGCCGATCTCCCGCGGCGCGACGGTGGAGAGGACGGCGCTCAGCAGCGGAGTCACCAACAGGCCGGTGCCCAGGCCCACCAGGACGAAGGGGAGGGCCAGGTGCCAGGCGGTGAGGGCGTCCCCGGCGCGCAGGACCAGGGCGATGGCGAGGGCGTACCCCAGGCCGCCGATGAGCGCGCCCGCCTGGAGCACCGCCCGCCCGAGCCGGGCCAGCCGCCCGGCGGCCAGGCTGCCGGCGAAGAACGCGGCGGCGAAGGGGAGATAGAACAGGCCCGCGCCCAGGGCGTCCTGGCCGAGGCCGTCCTGGAGGGTGACGGACAGGATCAGGAAGAAGGAGTTGATGCCCAGGTAGGCGAGCAGGACCAGGGACATCCCCACGGCGAAGGGGCGCTCGCGCAGCAGCCGCAGTCGTACCAGCGGTGCTCCGCCGCGCGCCGACACCCGCCGCTCCACCAGCCCGAAGACGGCCAGCGCGAGCGCGCCCGCGGCCAGGCTCAGCCAGGTCCACAGCGGCCAGCCCGCCTGGCGCCCCTCGATGAGCGGTACGACCAGCAGGAAGAGGGCGACGGTCAGTACGCCCGCGCCGGGCAGGTCCAGACGCCGGGCCTCCGGCGCCCGCGACTCGGGGACGAGGACGGCGGCCAGGGCGAGGGTCGCCAGGCCGATGGGGACATTGACCCAGAAGATCGGGCGCCAGGACGTACCGAAGAGGTCCGCGGAGATCAGGACCCCGCCGAGCAACTGCCCTGCCACGCCGGCCAGTCCGATCACCGCGCCCAGCGCGCCGAAGGCCCGGGGCCGCTTCGCCTCCGGGACCAGCACCTGGATCATGGCGAAGACCTGCGGGAACATCGCGGCCGCGCCGAGCCCCTGGACCAGCCGCCCGGCGATCAGCATGCCGGGCCCGAGGGCGGCGGCGCAGGCCACCGAGGCCAGGGTGAACAGGGCCATGCCGGACAGGAACAGCCGTCTGCGGCCCAGGAGATCGCCCAGCCGGGCGCCGGTGATCAGCGCGATGGCGTAGGTGAGCTGGTATCCGGCCAGGATCAGCTGGACGTCGGCGGGGGAGGCGCCCAGGTCCTGCTGGATGGCGGGGGCCGCGACCATCACGATGAAGGTGTCGAGTACGGCCATGAAGACGCCGGCCAGGATGACGGTCAGGGCCCGCCAAGGGGAGGCGCCTTCAGGAGGCCGGGGGAGGGGGGCGGCGGAGCGGGACTTCTTGGGCGAGGGGGACGAGGGGGACGAGGGGGACGGAGGCGACGAGGATGGCGTATGAGTCATGCGCACCAGGCTCGGCCGGTCCGCCGCCGCTATACAGAGGGAAATTATGCTGGTGGCGGCAGTACTACCCAGCAGTACTAACCAGCAGTACTACCCAGCAGTACTACCCAGCAGTACTAACCAGCAGCACTGCCCAGCAGCCCACGGCCCGGGCGGGCCGCGGTACCGGCAGGCCACGGCCCCGGCGGGCCGCGGCCGTGAGGTGAGGATCCGATGCCCGACCAGGAACACCGCCGCGTTCTCGCGGAGTTCCTCCGCTCCCGCCGCGAGCGCGTCACCCCGCAGCAGGCGGGCATCCCCGCGGGGCCGCGCCGCCGCACCCCGGGGCTGCGCCGCGAGGAGGTCGCCCAGCTCTCGGGTGTCAGCGTCACCTGGTACACCTGGCTCGAAAGGTACACCGTCCGGGATACGTCTCGGGAAACGGTCGGCTGAGCAGCGGAAAGCCCCGGTCAGTGCTCGGGGGGAACGCCAACCGGGGCCGTACGTGGGCTACGTGACCACCGTGTACTCGGCGAGCCTTTCGGCGACCCTCTGAGCGGCCTTGGAGCCCTCCGGCGGGGTCACGACCGTTGGCCGTCCATACTCCTCCCAGAAGTGCGTATGGCCCGTCTCAGTGGCGTGTGCGGCCATCCAGTCGCGCACAGCCTTGGCATCTGCCCCGCACACCTTGAAAGAGTCTTTGCAGCTCTCCGAAGAGCGGCACTCAGCGGAGGACACGGGCCACGTCTGCTCGTCTTCTTGGAAGCCCCAGTCAGCGAACCGGTACGAAGCGCGGGTCATCGCGGCCTCACCTGCCGGAAACAGAGGTTATGCCAATAGACGATCTCCGGGTCTCCGCCCCCCTGTCGCTCGATCCTGCGCGCAGGGTCCAAGGGCTTGACGATCTTCCCGCACTTCTCGCAATCAGGTCTGTCCTCAGTGAACGTGACGTACCCAGCTTCCCCGTTGATCGCATCGGTCTTCGCTGCCATTGGCGCAGTCCCCTCGCGTGGTCCGTTCTCCACCACGCTAGGAACCCGGAACACTCAACTCCCAGCGGATTGCGATGGATTGCGAGGCAATTACACGAGCGAGTCACGAGCCTTGACGATCAGTGCACGGGCCTTCTGGCCGTAGACCGCCATATCGGCCAGCGTGGCGAACGTGTCGGCGTACGCCTTGACCTCGCTGGGCTGCGTCAGCGTGAGGTACCCGGAGACCAACTCGACGTTGACTTGGGCGTTGTCGTAGATCCAGAAATTCTCGACCGGCAGTTGGGGGCGCCGCTGAGCCATCGGGACCACGCCCAGACTGACGTTCGGCAGGCCACACACCGTGAGTAGGTGCTCTAGCTGCTCCTCCTGGTCGTCCGCAGCGCTGAGGGTGTTGCGGAGTACGGGCTCCTCGATCAGGAACGCGAACAATCGTTGCCCCTCATGCAACACGCGCTGACGCTCCATGCGGGCGGCCACAGCGTCGGCAACATCGTCCGTTGCTACCCGTTGCCTCTGGATCGTCCGGAGCACGTCCTCCGTGTACTGGTAAGTCTGGAGGAGACCAGGCAGCGCCCATGAGCTGTACGAGCGGAATCGGTGCGTGCGCAGGTACAGCGGTAGGCGCTCCTCCTGAGACCTGCGCAGCCCGGCACGCTCCATCCGGCGCCACTCCACCCACATGCCCTCAACGGCCCGCAGAGAGGCAATCAGGTCCTCTGCTTGGCCCTCAGCGCCCGTCGCCCGGCACCACGCCCTGATGTCGCCCTCACTGGGCTTCTGCCGCCCCGTCGCGATCCTGGACACCTTGGAAGGGGCCCAGCCGCAGCGCGCGGCCACCTCCTTGCCCTCAAGCCCGGAGTCCTTGACCAACTCGCGAAGGCGGTCGGCAAGGAGCTGCCGGGCTTGCTGGACGTTGCTTGACTCGGGCACTAGACCGGCTTGTACTCCTCGTGAGGCGTCGCCCGCTCCCACACCGCATCAAAGGCGTCCGTGCACCATGCGGCAAGGGCGGAGTCCGTGACGTACTCCCGTTCCATCAGCACGCCGTCTCCGCTGAAGTGGTGGAAGAGGACCAACTCACTGTCGAACACCCAGAAGTCCACAGCGGGAACGGCAAGATCCTTCGCACGGCGACGGGGCAGCCAGCGGACTTGCTCACCGGCCTCCACATTGGTCAGCGCATAGTCGTACTCCCAGCGGACATAGTCAGTCAGCGGTTCGGAGACCACCCGGGCACGGCGGACGGAAACGCCCCGCGAGACGGCACCGTGCACAGCGTCGTGCCAGCCCTCCCACCAGTCGGCGCGGTTTTCCGCTGTGAACTTGCGGCGCCCCTCCCGCCAAGCCAAGAAGTCGGGGTCAGTGCTCGCGTACTGGTCGCGGACCTCAAGGTGAATGGCGGTACGTCGGGCTCGGGCCAGCGGCTCACGCGCCGGGGGCTTCATCGGCGTCGTCTCCGTCCGGGCGAGGGATGTACTGGATCATGACCTTGGGGAGACGGATGATCGTCTCGTGATCCGGAACGTCCGTCCCGTGGCCGGGGATTGAGCCGATCTCCTTGCACCCCTGCACCTCCTCCTCAGTGGCCTTGTACGACTGGATCAACAGGTCCCCGCTGTCCTCGTCCAGCCAGATGGTGGGCGAGTCGTCCTTACCGGTGTTCGGGATGATCCCCAGGAAACGCAAGCGCATGACTTCTCCCTGTGTCGATCCGATTGCTGCGGATTGCTAGAGCGTCATCCCTGCGGCGGATCAGCGCAAGAGGGCCTGCGGATCGAAGGTGGCCAACTCCCGTACACCGCAAGGGCAGTCACCCGCAGCCGGCGAAAATCCCGACCTTTCTCAGCCTGCGATCCGAAGGCGCCAGTAGTCCCGCCGACTCCGCGCCCGCGAACACGCCGCACACTCGGACCGCCGACGCTCAGACCGACGACGCCACCGGTAGAAATCCTCCGGGGTCCCCACGGCGCCGCACTGCGTACAGGTCTTCACCGGGACACCTCCTCGTCAAGCAGCCACCCGTACCGCTCCATGAACCCCGGGAGGTCCCGGACACCCATCACCTCATGCACCTCAGCGGGGCACTGCGACACGTCGAACGTCTCGGGGCAGCGGCACGAGCGGGCCACGGGCGGAGCGGGCGAACGCTTGCGAAAACCACGGCGGGTCACTGCACCGCCTCCGCGATCTTCCGCGCCAGCGCGCGACCCTTCTCATGCTTCGCGTTTGCGGCCTTCTGAGCCTTGCGAGACGCAGCCGACATAGCCCCGAGAGCTTCCGCAGCATCCGTCAGCGCCGACGCCGACACGTCCTCCGGGAAGACCCGTCCCAGCATCGCCACAGCGTCCGTACGGAGCCTGCGAGACTCTGAGACTCCCGGATGCACCTTGACCCCACCCCGGTCCGTCGTAACCATCGCCCCGGCCTTCCTGACGTGAGAGTCCAAGAGGTCTGCCGAGTCGAGCAGCGCGGCGGCCTCACGGATGATCAGCAGCGCGTCAGGGGGGAACTCGACCTCATCCGCCATTGCGGACGTAATCCGTTCGTAGTTATCAGGGATCAAAACTCCCTCCATTTCAAGTAAAAGCCCTGGTCATGTGGACCGAAAAGGTTCCGGGCATGCGGCCACGGCAACAAAAGCTATTTGCCACCGCTCTGGCTGAGAGGCGCGGGAGGCCCCTCCCCACCCGAGCGAACCGGGGTTAAGCTCGGCGGAGCGGAGGGCTCAACTCGATTCACTGCGCGACGCGTTGACGTCAGCCGACGAACGCGTTGCATTGATCAGCGCTGAACGAGCCGAACCAGCGACAGGATTGATGCGAGCGGCGCGCAGCCTATTAGCGTTCGCCGCCCTTGCACCCTCACTCGAACTCTTACGCGCATGGTGATAGCGGCACAGCGCTTGGAGATTAGAGGGGCTGTGGTTATCGCCAGGCTCTATGTGGTCACAGTCCCGCGCATACGCCCCGCACGGCTGCCCTGTGTCCGTGCGCATCCATTGGCACATGTAGCCATCACGAGCCAACACATCAGCGCGAATGCGAGACCAATCAACAGGCAGCCGCTCCCGCCGGGTTGAACCCTCCCACGCCATAAGACCCCCCTCTCTGAGGTAGGGGGGTCTCACAACACCCCGGCACTACTTCCGGGCCGGGGTCTTCTGCGGGACGCCCTCATCAGCCTTGAGCTTCATCGGAATCATCCGAACCGGATCAAGGACAGTGGAACCACACAGCGTGTCAACAACGCTGGTATCCGACTTGGAGTCGTTCGAGAAATCGAGCGTGGTGCGCAGCGCATAGCCGTTCCACGTCTGAGACGAAGACTGACCCGCAGACATGTGCGCAACAGGGGCACGAACAGCAAGCGCAAACGCCGTCTTGTGGTAAGCGACAGCGCCAGTCAGATGCGGAGAAACGACCACGCGGAACCCGAAAAGGTCACCCATAGTCGCCCGGCGAAGCATCGAATCCTCACCCGCATCAGAGACCTTCTGAAGCTGCTCCACATCAAGTAGCAGGTTCTGAACATCCGGGCCCACAGCAAGGAAACGCTCACCCGGCGGAATCTCCCGACGCGTGAACTCGGCGGCAGCCTTAGTGATCGCCTTTAGCGGCTCACTCGGGTCAATCTCCGCCGCCTCCTCCGCAGCGCTCTGCGTGTTCATCAGCGCCGCAATGTTCTTCTCAACGTAACGGGCAACACCGTCCATCTGAGGCATCAGCACCTGAGCGCCAAAGTCCCGAATATCAAGCGTCAGGTCATGCGTCGTAACCAGGGCGCCATCCGTCGGCTCATCCGTGAGCTTCACCGAAACGGCACCCTCGTCAATATCGACGTACTGAGTTCCCTTAGCCGGGTCAAAGTTCGTCGGCGTGCGACGCTTCGGAATGCGGACACGGACGGAATCACCGGCGCCACCGTAGAAATCGCCTTCGGCGTCACGGAACACCGTCTCACCAAGCACCGAGCTATACGAGAGCAGCGCAAGCGCCGTGGTGGCAACATCGTCAATCTGTAGTTTATTCGTCATCAAAATTTCCTTTCAAGGAATCAGCGGAAAGCGCGCTTAGCGATCTCGGCAGCCATAGCGCGCGGATCAGTCTTCGCGGCCCACGCGACGGCACCCGGCTCAACGCCAGTCTTCGGAACAGGGCGAGTCAGATGGGGTGATGCGGGGCGACCTAGCGAAGCGGCCAACTCCCGTGCATCAGCGGCAAGTTCATCCGGCGTCGAACCCTTTAGGCGGTCGGCATGCGCAATGGGAAGGCCAGCGGACGAAGCAGCCTCAATGCGGGCCATCCGGGCCCTATGCCCCTCAAGCTCAGACGTAACCGACTTCAATTCCTCGCGGAGCTTCGCGGCCACCGGGCCGCCATGGTCGGCGTACCGCTCGTCACCCTCGCGCGCCTTCTTCTCCGCGTGCGCTGCAACGGCGTCATCCGGGGTGGGAATCGGAGTCTCAGACACTCGCAGCCTCAATCTCGCCATAAACAAGACGGGCCTCAGCGCGCAGCGCCTTGACCTGCTCCGCCACCCGCTTGCAAATGAACTTGGCCTCAACGCTGTCAGGGCCAAACTCGGAGATCACCTCAAAGCGGCGCGAGTACGCATCGGCAATACGGTCCTCAACATCCTTCGCCAGAGCGTGAAGACGCTGAAGCTCGCGAAGGTCAGAAACCTGGTAATCAGTCATGAAAGAGAATCCCTAGAAGTGTAGAAACAGCAAAAACCCCCGCCCCTCCCAGTGAAAGGAGAAACGGGGGCAGTTGCCAGGAAAAGGAGAACATGAAGAACGCAACCGGAGAGTGGCCGCAAGAGGATCGCTCCTCTCATGCACCTGGTAACGCAGCTAGGTATTCGAGCCGATCACCCTAATGCGGCGAGACGACGTATAACCAGCCTTAAGGCCACGCGGCCAATCCTCCAACCGCTCAGACAACCACGCTTCATGATCTAGATTCTCCTCCGTGTCATTACGCGAATCATCCACCCAAGCGCGCCAATTCACCACAGCCCCCGACGACCAGTCAGCACCCTGCCCCACCGACTCAAAGAGATCCGAAAGCGCCAACTCATCAGCGTCCGCACGAGACCCAGAACGACCACCAGGCGGAGGCTCCGACATCAGTGCAGACACAGAGTTCAGATGCACCCGGAGAGCGTCATCAACGAACTCATCCAGAGTGATCCACACGGCGCGCGCCCAACACAACCACTCGTCATAAAACGACAGCGCAACCGGATTACGTGGACGGCCACCCTTGTTCGAGCTATGAAACTCCGCCGGAACAGCGACACGGCCACGGGCCATATCTGAACAGCGCGACGGGGGCGGGCAATAGCGCGGCGGACGGCCCGGCTTACGCGGAGTCGTGAACTGCCTCCCGCACCCCTCCCAACGACACGTCACCAAACGCAGAACCGTACGACGCTCACTCAAAGCAAACTCCAGACATGCAAAAGCCCCGGACGCCAGCCGGGGCATATCGGAACGTTCCTAGGCGATCAGCGAGGCAGGGTCACCCGAAAACCCCACGGCCCCTTAGCGCCACGCGGGCCAAACCGGCCGTCCCTGCCCAGGACTTCACGCGCCAACACCAGGAATGCGCGCTGACCAATGGCCGACTCAGGAACGGCACCACAGAACTCCGCCCACAGATCAGCGCGAGAGGTGAAGCCGCCCGCCGACTGCTCACACAGCGAAAGCCAGCGCTCAGGCGTCATTGCAGCCTCACGGCGAAACACCGGATCACCCGAAAGAATCTCCTTGAGATCGCGGGTGATCGGACCAGAGAGATAACGGATTGATTCGGCCACGTCGTGCCACTTTAGAAAGCCGCTACCAAACGACAGCGCTCGTCCTCCGGCCCTCTCTGGTCCATCAGGAAGCCCGTACACCTCCGGCCCCTCATGAGCCAGTGCGTACAGCCATTCCGCCATCCGTGGACGCCACAGCGCCGGATCAATCGGAGCGTGCGGCGGAGCGGCAGAGATCCAGCGATGCGCGGACTCACTCCACAGCACAGGCGGCGCATAGCAGCGTGCTGCGCCTGTCAGCACGTCAACGAGATCGGGAATGTTTTCACTTCGGACCATGGCAACCATGGAAACCTCACAACTCTGGATAGTTACCCCCGCTGTTGAGCAAGGGAAAAGCTAGGGATGAGCCAGAACTGAGCAAGGAGCACAGTAGGGGAAATAGTCTCTGAACAGGGGTTATGCAAGTAAGGCAAGTTAACATTGAGCTTGAACGCCCTTGGGTAAACAAAGTCGGGGAGCGTTTCGACACTCTGCATTCCCCTTCCGAAGTTGCATTACTTGCACAAGGCAGGGCGAACAAAAGCCCCGGCCGGGAAGCCGGGGCAAAGGTGCCTCGAAGTCTCCGAGCGAGCCAGACGCCAGGTAGAGGGACGCGAACCACTGAGCGGCTGTCTGAGGGCATGAGAAAGCCCCGGCGGGTATGTCCTCACCGGGGCTCCCAGCGGCCGTCAGGGGGCGTCTCTGGTGTCCCTCTCGCGCTGCCGGGCAACAGCCGCCCTCATGCGCGCCTCGCGCTCCTCGCGGAGCTTCCGGGCCGTATCTGCCTGCGCCTGCCGTTCCGCCCTCTCCTGCTCCCGCTCAGCGCGCACACGGGCCGCCTCACGCTCACGCTGCCGACGCTCCGCCCGTTCCTGCCGGGCCCGCTCCTCACGTTGACGCTGCCGCTCCTTGGCTTCCGCCTCGACGGCCCGCCGCTCCTCCGCCTCACGCTCCTCGCGCTCCCGGAGGGCGGACTCCTCCGCCTCGCGCTGCCGGACGATGGCGCGGATTTCGGCGGCCATCTCTGCGGGGGTGGGGCGGGTCATGCTGCGGTCTCCAGAGTCGTTACAAGCTGCTCAGACCGGACAGTACCGGGCACGTCCCACGTCAGGGCCACACGGCCACTGTCGGGGGCCTCCTTGGTCGGGTAGACCGTGACCTTGAGCCCCTTCCCGGCGAGTAGCGCGCGCTCCTCGACGCTGCCCTCGTCCAGCTCCGCCAACGCGTCCATGAATGTCTGATCCGTCGCCGTCCAGGTCTCGGTCACCTCCGGGTCATGCTCAGCCGTCAGACGGGCGTACGTGGCCTCAAGGTCGGTGAGCTGCGCCGTCAGCGTCTCCAGCGCGGGGCCGTCCACCATGCCCACGGCCCGCGTGATCCGTTCCCGCTTCGCTGCCAAGTCGGCAAGCTCCCCGGAGTGGTCCACGCCTCCCGAATAGGTCACGACGAACAGCGGCTCATGCCCGAAACGGTCGGCGAACTCCCCGCGCACCAAAGGTTCTACGCGGTCCGCCATGATCGAGCCGTGCCCGTTCTCGCACTTGTAGAGCGGGCGCTTGCGGGACGACAGACCACCGTTCATAGCGCACCCATGCGAGCAGCGGACATGACCGGCCAGCGGCGGGGCGTCCCGGCGTTCGGCACGCTCCCCGGCCTCAAGCTCCTTGAGCCGATCCTTGAGCCGCTTGGCGGTCGCGGCGTCGATGACCTCGGGTCCGTACTGCACGGGGGTCACACCGTCCGCCTCGGTGACAAGCTCACCCTTGTACTCACGCCACCCCCGCAGCACCACACCGCGAAGAAGCTTGCGCCACTGCTGACGGCCGATGGGAAGGGGCTCAGCCGTCGCGGCGAGGGAACCGCCCTTACCCCCGGCGAGCAGCTTGCCTATCTGCTTGCGGCACAGTGCGAACGCCTCAGGGTCCTCCGCAAGGTATGCCTTGCCGTCCCGCCGCTCCATCCGGTACGGCCACGGAGCCTTACCCGAGATCCAGCGGCCTTGCGTGCGCCGCTCCTCGTGCGCCGCCTCGCTGCGTTCGGTGATCATGCCCAGTTCCCAGGCAGCAACGGCAGCGATGATCTGCGCGACCAGACGGCCCGTGCCCGACGTGTCGGCGGAGTCCAACAGCCCGTCCGAGGTGATCAGCCGAATGCCGTTGGAGTCGGCCCACGCCATCAGCTTGTCGAACTCGGAGACCGACCGTGCGAAGCGGTCCAGCTTCCACGCGATCACGCACGCCGGACGGTCCGCCATGATCCGGACCATGCCCTTGCGGGACTCCAGCGCACTGCCACCGGACACGCCATCGTCCACGTAGGCGTTCGCTACGGCATCGGCAATCTCCTCGGCGCTGAAACCCAGGGACTCAGCCTTGAGGCAGCACGCGCGAAGCTGCACGTCCAGAGAGGACGACTCATCAGAGGAACGGGACAAGCGCAGCGAGAACGCCAGCGCGGGACGGACAGGGACGGGGGTCTTCGTAGTGGTGCTCACTACGTCCCCGAGTGAGTGAGACGACACCATCGCACCGGCCGCAGTGACCAGCATGGGGCGGACAACATCAGGCTTGACCAGCAAAGACGCGGACATTCGCACTCCGGGGAGCTGCCCTAGGACGTGCCTGCCGTGTGACCGGGGTCATGTCCTAGGCGGTGAACAGTTCCCTGGAGCAGGCCAGGGACATCACGGTCAGCCGCCAGGTGCTGCACAGCCTGGCCCGCGTGCTGCTGCTCTCCCCGGCCGAGCGGCGGCATCTGTTCGCGCTCGCGGGGGAGCCGCTGCCGGAGCCCGAGCCGGTGCCGGCGGCGGGCAGCGGCCCGGACCCCGTCCTGCGGCGCCTGCTGGACGCGCTCGATCCGCACCCGTCCTATCTGCTGGCGCCCAACTGGGACCTGCTGGCCTGGAACGCGGCGGAGGCCGCGCTGATCGGCGACCCGGCCGGGCGCCCGGCGGCCGAACGCAACCTGATCCGGATCGTGTTCACCGAGCCGGGCATGCGCACGCTGCTGGTCGACTGGCCCGGCCAGGCGCGGGCGCTGCTCGCCCAGTACCGCGCCGCGGCCGGACGGCACCCGGGCGACCCGGAGTTCGAGCGGGTCACCGGCGAACTGCTGGAGCACAGCGAGGAGTTCCGTACGTGGTGGGTCGCGTACGACATCGCGGAATTCCGCTCCGCGCGCTGGGAGTTCCACCACGCGCGGCTCGGCTCGCTGGTCCTGGACTACGCCAAGCTCGCCGCGCTCGGCGCCCCCGGGACCACGCTCATCTCCTGCCTGCCCGCCGACGAGGAGACCGCGCGCAAACTGCCCCGTCTCGCGGCGCTGAGCCCCGCGCCCGAGGGGACAAAAGCCCCGGCCTGAACGGCAGTTGAATACTGTACGGCCAAGTCGGGGCCAAAGGATGGGGTGCCCCACCTTCCGCTTCGATGACGGTGGGGCAAGATGGCCCCCATGGGGAGCTTCGGGGGCGAGGGCCACGACCAGGCCCGTAGCCACGGCGGCAGTCAGGGCAACGGGCGGCTGCTGGCCGACCGCTACCTCCTCGGCGCACGCCTGGGCCGCGGTGGCATGGGCACGGTCTGGCGCGCCACCGACCAGCTCCTGGGCCGCCAGGTGGCCGTCAAGGAACTCCACTGCGAGGACGGCCTGAGCGAGGCCGAGGCGCACGTCCAGCGCGAGCGGACGCTGCGCGAGGCCCGCACGGTCGCGCAGATCAAGCACCCCAGCGTGATAGTGCTGCACGACGTCGTCGAGGAGGACGACCGCCCCTGGATCGTCATGGAGCTGGTGGACGGCGGCTCGCTGGCCGACCGCCTGTCCACCGGCGGCCCGCTCGCCCCGCGCGAGGCGGCCAGGATCGGCGTGGCGCTGCTCGGCGCGCTGCGGGTGGCCCACGCGCGCGGCGTACTGCACCGCGACATCAAGCCCGCCAACGTCCTGCTGGAGGCGGGCAGCGGCCGGGTCGTGCTCACCGACTTCGGCATCGCCCAGGTCCCCGGCGTCACCACGCTCACCGAGACCGGCGCCTTCGTCGGCTCGCCCGAGTACACCGCACCCGAGCGGATGGCGGGCCAGGCCGCGGGCCCGGAGGCCGACCTGTGGTCGCTGGGTGTCCTGCTGTGCGTGGCGCTCAGCGGCGTATCGCCCTTCCGCCGCGACTCGCTGGGCGGCGTACTGCACGCGGTCGTGCACGACGCGATCGAACTCCCCGAGGCCGCCCGTCCGCTCCAGGGCGTCGTACGGGGCCTGTTGGAGCGCGACCCGGCGGCGCGCCTCGGCGTGACCGACACCGAGCTGCTGCTGCGCGGCTATCTGCACTCCGGCCGCTCGCCCGACCCCGCCGCCGTGCCCGCCCTGGCCCCGGCCCGGCCGCCGGTGCCCGTGCCGCACCCCGGTGACCGTACGCACAGCCGCATGGCGCCCGGCACCCGCCTGCCGTCGGGCCGCACCCCGGGCGTCCCGATACCGGACGCCCTCGCGGACCGCGCCCTGGCCGCCGCCGCCCGCCCGCACACCGGCCGCGCCCGCGCCGTCCTGATCGCGGCGCTGGCCGCGCTCGTGCTGGCCGGTACGGGCGCCGGGATCGCCGCCCTCGTACTGAACCGGGGTGAGGCGGACGGCGACAGGGACGGCCGGCCCACCCAGTCGCACAGCCTCCCGACGCCCGGCCCCGGCAGCGCCTCCGCCACACCCGGACCGACGCCCCCCTCTTCCCCCTCTCCGCCCGCTCCCACCCTCACCGCCAAGGCCCCGTCCGGCTACCGCCTGCTGCGCGACCCGGCGGGCTTCGCGCTCGCCGTCCCCGAGGGCTTCACCCGCTCCTACGAGAAGCCCCGCGTCTACTACTACTCGCCGGGCAAGCGCTTCCGGCTGGGCATCCACCTCCAGCCCCAGGGGCCCGGCGGCCCGCTGGGCACCATGCGCGCGGCCGACGCCAAGGGGCCCGACACCTACCCCGGCTACCGCGCGGGCGAGGTCACCCGCACCACGCACAACGGATTCGAGGCCGCGCTGTGGGAGTTCGTGTGGAACGGCGGGCCCGAGGACGGCGGCCCACGGCACACCTACGACCTCAGCTGGAACGAGGGCGGGCGGATGTACGACGTGTGGATCTCCGCTCCCGTCGGCGAACGGGCCGCGGCCAAACGTCACTTCGACACCGCGCTGGACACGTTCCAGGTGATCGGCGCGGGCGGCTGAACTCCGTTGCGGGGCCCGCCCGCAGGCCCGTGCCATGCGGAACATGCCAGCACAGCACCCGTACGGCCAGCGATTACTGGCGCGATGAGGAAAACTCATTACTGCCGGGTACATAAAGGGCACGCGGAGGAATACGCTCGCCGTCATGACGGACTCGCCAGACGCGCACGCCACCGCAGTACGCCCCGCCGCCCCCGCCGACGGCAACCCCGTCGCCCCCGTAGTGGCGGGGACCCGCAGCGCCGCCGAGGTGGTCACCCCCGAGATGGTGACCCGGCTGACCCGCGGCGTGACCGGCAGCGGCCGCACCGCCAACCACAGCCCGTACACCGGCGAGAAGCTGGCCGATCTGCCCGAGTCCACCCCCGAGGACGTCGCCACCGCCTTCGAGCGGGCCCGCGCCGCGCAGCGCCGCTGGGCACAGGTCCCCGCCCGTCGCCGCGCCGCCGTCCTGCTGCGCTTCCACGACCTGGTGCTCAGGCGGCAGGCCGAGGTGCTGGACCTGATCCAGCTGGAGACCGGCAAGGCCCGGCTGCACGCCCACGAGGAGATCCAGGCGGTCGCCGTCGCCGCCCGCCACTACGGCCGCAAGGCCCCCGCCTACCTGCGCCCGCGCTCCCGCACCGGCGTCGTGCCGACCCTGACCAAGGTCACCGAACTGCGCCAGCCCAAGGGCGTGGTGGGCCAGATCGCACCCTGGAACTACCCCTTCGAGCTGTCGGTCGGCGACGCGCTGCCCGCCTTCGCCGCGGGCAACGCCGTGGTGATGAAGCCCGACACCGAGACGGCGCTGACCGCCCTGTGGGCCCGCGAGCAGCTGATCGAGGCCGGGCTGCCCGAGGACGTCTGGCAGGTCGTGATCGGAGAGGGCCCCGTCGTCGGCCCCGAGGTCGTACGCCACGCCGACTACGTCTCCTTCACCGGCTCCACCCGCACGGGCCGCGAGGTCGCCCAGGGCGCCGCCGCCCGTCTGGTCGGCTGCTCCCTCGAACTGGGCGGCAAGAACGCCATGCTGGTGCTGCACGACGCCGACGTGGACAAGGCGGCCCACGGCGCGGTCCGCGCCTGCTTCTCCTCCGCCGGCCAGCTGTGCATCTCCATCGAGCGGCTGTACGTCCACGAGTCCATCGCCGAGGACTTCCTTCAGCGCTTCGCGGCCCGTACGAAGGCCATGCGGCTGGGCAACGCCCTGGCCTACGGCGCCGACATGGGATCGCTGGTGGGCGAGCGCCAGTTGGAGACGGTCACCCGGCACGTGGAGGAGGCCGTCGCCAAGGGCGCCACCCTGCTCGCCGGCGGCCGCCCGCGGCCCGACATCGGCCCGCTGTTCTACGAACCCACCATCCTGGACGGCGTGCAGAGCCCGATGGCGGTGTGCACCGAGGAGACCTTCGGCCCCGTCGTCTCCGTCTACCGCTTCAGCGACGAGGACGAGGCCGTCGAGCGCGCCAACGGCACGCCCTACGGCCTCAATTCGAGCGTGTGGACCAAGGACGGGCGGCGCGGCCGCGCCATCGCCGCCCGGCTGCGCTCCGGCACGGTCAACGTCAACGAGGGGTACGCCGCCGGATACGGCAGCGTCCAGGCACCCATGGGCGGCATGGGCGACTCCGGACTCGGCCGCCGCCACGGCGCCGAGGGCATCCTGAAGTACACCGAGGCGCAGACCGTCGCCCACCAGCGCCTGATGCCGCTGGCCCCGTCCTTCGGCATGTCGGACGAGCAGTACGCCCAGTTCATGACGCGCAGCCTGCGCGCGATGAAGGCGCTGCGGCTGCGCTGAGCCCCGCGAGCCGTATGCCGTTTTGCTGAAACCTTCTTGTGAGGAGAGCACGTGGCACAGGACGACGCTGCCCGCGACAGGTACGACTACGACGTGCTCGTGGTGGGCTCGGGATTCGGCGGGGCGGTCTCGGCCCTGCGCCTGACGGAGAAGGGCTACCGCGTCGGCGTCCTGGAGGCCGGCCGCCGCTTCACCCGCACGACCCTGCCCAAGAACTCCTGGGACATCCGCAACTACCTGTGGGCTCCCGCGCTGGGCTGCTACGGCATCCAGCGCGTGCACCTGCTCGGCAAGGTGATGGTGCTGGCGGGCGCCGGGGTCGGCGGCGGCTCGCTGAACTACGCCAACACCCTCTACGTACCGCCCGAGCAGTTCTTCCGCGACCGCCAGTGGGGCCATATCACCGACTGGAAGCAGGAGTTGGCGCCCTACTACGAGCAGGCGCAGCGGATGCTGGGCGTGCGGCTCAACCCGACCATGACGCCGCACGACGTCCATCTGAAGGCCGTGGCCGAGAAGATGGGCGTGGGCGACTCCTTCCATCTGGCGCCGGTCGGGGTGTTCTTCGGCGACGGCAAGGACGCCGACGGCGCCACCCGGGCGGCCGCCGGGGCCGAGGCCGCCGACCCCTACTTCGGCGGCCAGGGCCCCGCGCGCAGGGCGTGCACCGAGTGCGGCGAGTGCATGACCGGCTGCCGGCACGGCGCGAAGAACACCCTCAACGAGAACTATCTGCATCTCGCCCAGAAGGGCGGCGCCGTCATCCACCCGATGACGTCCGTGGTCACCGTCACCGAGGACTCCCGCGGCGGCTACGCCGTCGGGACGCTGCCCACCGACGACCGCCGCAAGGGCAAGGGTCGTACGTTCACCTCCCGTTATGTCGTCATCGCCGCCGGTACGTACGGCACCCAGACCCTGCTGCACACGATGAAGGACAACGGGATGCTGCCGCGCATCTCCGCGCGGCTGGGCGAGCTGACCCGTACCAACTCCGAGGCGCTGGTCGGCGCGCAGACCGACAACCGCCGCTACCGCAAAGTGAGTTCGGGCGCGGACGCCGACTTCACCCGAGGCGTGGCCATCACCTCCTCCATCCACCCCGACGGCGACACCCATATCGAGCCGGTCCGTTACGGCAAGGGCTCCAACGCCATGGGCAGCCTGACGACCCTTCAGGTACCGCTGAACCCGCGCGCTCCGCTCGCCCTGGCCTGGGCCGCGAACTGCGCCCGCCACCCGCTGCTGTTCCTGCGCTCCCTGTCCAACCGCCGCTGGTCGGAGCGGACCGTCATCGGCCTGGTCATGCAGTCGCTGGACAACTCCCTGACCGCCTACCGCAAGCCCGGCGGCCTCGGAAAGGGCCTGCTGACCGCCCGGCAGGGGCACGGCGCCCCCAACCCCCAGCAGATCCCCGAGGCCACCCGCGCGGCCACCCTGATCGCCCAGGAGATCAACGGCTTCGCGGGCAGCAACATCGGCGAGCTGATGGGCACCCCGCTGACCGCGCACTTCCTGGGCGGCTGCCCCATCGGCGAGGACAGCGACCACGGCGTCATCGACCCGTACCACCGGCTCTTCAACTACCCCGGCATCTCGGTCGTCGACGGCTCCGCGGTCTCCGCCAACCTCGGCGTCAACCCCTCCCTGACCATCACCGCACAGGCCGAGCGGGCCATGTCGCTGTGGCCCAACAAGGGCGAGAGGGACCCGCGCCCGGCGCAGGGCCGCGGCTACGAGCGGGTGGCGCCGGTGGAGCCGGTCCGGCCCGCCGTACCCAAGGAGGCGTACGCGGCCCTGAAGCTGCCCTTCCTGCCGGTGCCGGAGGTGCCGCCGAGGAAGCGGTGAGAGCGCGGCGGCAGCGCGGCGCCGGTGTCACCTGCGGCCGCCCCGGCGGCGGCGTACCGCGAAGACCGCCCCCGCACCGGCCAGCGGCGCGGCGCCCCCGGCGACGGCGGGCAGCGCGGAGGGCGATCCGGTCGCGGCGAGCCTGCCCTCGGCGGGCAGCTGCCGCGCACCGCCCTGCGGCGCTCGGCCTTGCCGTCGGCCTTCACCCGGAAGTACACGTCCTTCGTAGTGCGTGCGGTACGGCGAGGCGAAGGCGATGGGCGCAAGGATGCACAGCGAAGGGCCCCGGGTGCCGTCCGCGAGGGGGGGCGGAGGCCGCGGGGCCCTTGGCTTTCGGCGCGCCGACGTCAGGGCAGCGTCGGGGCCGACGGGCGGCGCCGGGGGGGATGGCGCCGCTGGCTTTGCGAGAGATCGGAGCTTTCGGGCGGGCGGGGCTTGACGAGAGGGCGGAACTCTTCGGGTTCAAGGTCCTTGCGCTGCGCGGTGGTTGGACCATTGGCGGGGTCACAGTCCATACCGGGCGCGGGTCCGGCTCTTCCTGCATCGTGCTGGATGCGCCACATCCGACGCAACCGTTTCGACCGGATGCGGTCGGTCCCAGGCGTCCCCGGGACCGACCGCCCCATCGGATGTGACCGGGCTGCTGTCCCCTGCTGTCCGGTCACGGCACCGGGGCGAGGTCCCACGACGCGGACCGCTTCAACTCGGTCGGCGTCTCATCGCTCCGGTGTTCCGCCCTCGGGGCGGCGTCTACGCGTAGTACCTGCAGGCCGCGCCTGGCTGGCGTGGCACCGGGAACAACGAAGGCCGGCAGCGCCCGTCACGGCGCCGTACGGGTGAGTCGGCGACCGAACTCAGATCCGCCCGCGGCACAGTTCGAGCAGGGTCATCGCCAGCGCCGTGCCCGGCTTGCCGAGCTGGTCCCTGAAGTGGGCCAGGATCTCCATCTCGCGCGAGAGGCTGACCCGCCGGCCGCCGGAGGCGATCCGCTCGCGCTGGATGACGGCCGAGACGGCCATCCGTTCCTGGACGAGCCCGATGATCCGGCCGTCCAGATCGTCGATGCGGCCGCGCGCGTCGGTGATCGTGCTCGCGGCCTCGTCGGTGCGGGCGCCGGTGTCGGTGGCCGCGCGGGCGGCTGCGTGGGGCTCGGTGGCGGTACGGGTGCCTGCAGCGGTGCGGGGCTCGGTGGCGGTGCGGATGCTCATAGCCGTATCTCCTGGGGGTGTGCGGCCCCCGGAACCACTGGCCCGAGCCGGAGAAAAACAGAGCGCCCCGGGCCTTGAAGGCCCGGGGCGCCTGGGAAGTCGCTTGTCAGTGATCAAGCAGCACGACCATGGCAGCCGGACGGGCCGGTGCCATAGGTAAAGACGAAGGTCATGTGCTTGGACATGGGGCTCAGTATGGGCCCGTTAGAATCGAAAGTCCAACCCCGCGAATCCCCCTGTATTGGGGGTATCTCCAAAGCCCCAACCGCCGGAAGGCCGCCGAAGTGCCATCAGCGTCCCCTGCTGCCGCCCCCGACGTCGTCCTGGTCGTCGACTTCGGCGCGCAGTACGCCCAGCTCATCGCCCGTCGCGTCCGCGAGGCGCGGGTCTACAGCGAGATCGTCCCCTCCACCATGCCGGTGGCCGAGATGCTCGCCAAGAACCCCAAGGCGATCATCCTCTCCGGCGGCCCCTCGTCGGTCTACGCCGACGGCGCCCCCAGCGTCGACCGCGCCCTGTTCGAGGCCGGTGTCCCGGTCTTCGGCATGTGCTACGGCTTCCAGCTCATGGCCACCACCCTCGGCGGCACCGTCGACGACAACGGTGCCCGCGAGTACGGCCGCACCCCGCTGACCGTCTCCAAGACCTCCTCCACCCTCTTCGAGGGCACCCCCGCCGAGCAGCCCGTGTGGATGTCGCACGGCGACGCCTGCTCGGCCGCGCCCGAGGGCTTCACCGTCACCGCGTCCACCGACGTCGTGCCGGTCGCGGCCTTCGAGAACGACGAGAAGAAGCTGTACGGCGTCCAGTACCACCCCGAGGTGATGCACTCCACCTACGGCCAGCAGGTCCTGGAGCACTTCCTGTACCGCGGCGCGGGCATCGAGCCGAGCTGGACCACGGGCAGCGTCATCGAGGAGCAGGTCGCCGCGATCCGCGAGCAGGTCGGCTCCAAGCGCGCGATCTGCGGCCTGTCCGGCGGCGTGGACTCCGCGGTCGCCGCCGCCCTCGTACAGAAGGCCATCGGCGACCAGCTGACCTGCGTGTACGTCGACCACGGCCTGATGCGCAAGGGTGAGACCGAGCAGGTCGAGAAGGACTTCGTGGCCGCCACCGGCGTCCAGCTGAAGGTCGTGGACGCCTCCGAGCGCTTCCTGTCCGCCCTGGCCGGGGTCTCCGACCCCGAGGAGAAGCGGAAGATCATCGGGCGCGAGTTCATCCGCGTCTTCGAGCAGGCCCAGGCCGAGATCGTGGCCGAGGCGCCCGGCGACCAGCCCGTGGAGTTCCTGGTCCAGGGCACGCTCTACCCGGACATCGTCGAGTCCGGCGGCGGCACCGGCACCGCCAACATCAAGTCCCACCACAACGTGGGCGGGCTCCCCGAAGACCTGGAATTCAAGCTCATCGAGCCGCTGCGCCAGCTCTTCAAGGACGAGGTCCGCATGGTCGGCGCCGAGCTGGGCCTGCCCGACGAGATCGTCCAGCGCCAGCCCTTCCCGGGCCCGGGCCTGGGCATCCGCATCGTCGGCGAGGTCACCAAGGCGCGCCTGGACCTGCTGCGCGAGGCCGACGCCATCGCCCGCGAGGAGCTGACCGCGGCCGGCATGGACCGCGAGATCTGGCAGTGCCCGGTCGTGCTCCTCGCCGACGTCCGCTCGGTCGGCGTCCAGGGCGACGGCCGCACCTACGGGCACCCGATCGTGCTGCGCCCGGTCTCCTCCGAGGACGCGATGACCGCCGACTGGACCCGCATGCCCTACGAGGTGCTGGCGAAGATCTCCACCCGCATCACCAACGAGGTGGCCGACGTCAACCGCGTCGTCCTGGACTGCACGTCCAAGCCGCCGGGCACCATCGAGTGGGAGTGATCCCCGCATAGCCCGGTCAGCGCCGACGCCGCCGCTCATTCGTGTGAGCGGCGGCGTTGTCGTATCCGGTGGGTACGCTGGCCGTACGGCCCAGAATCCCGTCTATGGGAGGAACCATGACCGCTGAGATCGCGCATTCCTGGCCGGTCCCGCCGCCGGATGGCTACACCGTGGACGACCTGCTGACGCTGCCCGACCTCCCGCCGCACACGGAGTTGATCGACGGGAGTCTGGTTTTTGTGAGCCCGCAGCGATATTTCCACAGCATCGCGATCGACCTGCTGATGAACGGTCTGCGCCGTACCGCGCCGCCGGAGATGAAGGTCGTGCGTGAGATGACCGTCGTGCTCGACAATCGCAACGGCCCGGAGCCCGACATCTCGGTCGTCCGTGCGCCGGCGGTGAGGCGGCGGGCGCAGACCTATTTCGCGGTACGTGACGCGCTGCTCGCGGTCGAGGTGGTCTCGCCGGACTCCGAGTCCCGTGACCGGGACACCAAGCCTCACAAGTACGCAGACGCAGGCATTCCGTACTTCTGGCGGGTCGAGATGGTGGGTGAGCAGGAGCAGCCGGTCGTGCACGCCTTCGAGCTCGACATGATCTCGCGGACGTACAAGTCACTCGGCACCTTCGAGGACCGGATCAAGCTCTCCGCCCCCTTCGACATCGACATCGACCTCACCGAGATCGACAAGCTGTAACGCGAGACCTTCCCTCCGCCTCCTCACAACTCCCATACGGCACAGGCCTGTTCACCCGACATACCGGAAGGTACCTTCCGCGGGGAGGCCCGTGTGTGTCTGTGAGGAGAGCCGTGATGCCCCAGCCGACGCCGGTACCCACCGACCAGTTGCAGTTCGCGCTGCCGCCGCGGCACGTGTCGGTGCGCGAGGAGCGGCAGTACCGCAAGGAGCGGCTGGCGGCGGCGCTGCGCATCTTCGGGCGGTTCGGGTACGAGGAGGGGGTCGCGGGCCATGTCACCGCGCGGGACCCGGAGTTCACCGACTGCTTCTGGGTCAACCCCTTCGGGATGTCCTTCCGGCACGTGACGGTCGGTGACCTGATCCTGGTCAATGGCGAGGGGAAGGTCGTCGAGGGGCGCTACCACGTCAACCAGGCGGCGTTCGCGATCCACGCGCAGGTGCACCGGGCCCGCCCCGACGTCGTCGCGGCGGCGCACAGCCACTCCACCTACGGGCGGGCGCTGTCCGCGCTGGGGGAACTGCTCGACCCCATCACCCAGGACGTCTGCGCGTTCTACGAGGACCACGCGCTCTACGACGCCTATACGGGCGTGGTGGTGGACGAGGAGGAGGGGCGGCGGATCGCGGCCGCGCTGGGGCCGCACAAGGCCGTGATCCTGCGCAACCACGGGCTGTTGACAGTCGGCGACTCGGTGGACGCGGCGGCGTGGTGGTTCCTCGCGATGGAACGGTCCTGCAAGGTGCAGCTGGCGGCGAAGGCGGCGGGCAAGCCCGTACAGATCGCGCACCAGGACGCCGTGCACACCAGGGAGCAGCTCGGCGGCGACCTGGTGGCGTGGATCAACTACCAGCCGCTGTACCAGCAGATCACCCGCAGCGAACCGGATCTGCTGACCTGAGATTGTGCTCAAATGCTGGTACGTCAACCCGCTGGGGCGGCTATCACCGCTGCGGGGCGGCTCCGCAGAGAACTTCACCCGCCCCATACGGCACAATTCCCTCTCGTCACAGAGAAGTTGGCGACGACGTGCGGCGGGGCGGTAGCAAAGGTGTCGGTGGATACGGCGGGCGGGGCAGGTGGGGCGGTCGGGGTGAGGGAGAACTCGGGCACGTGTGCGTGCGGGAGCTGTCCGCAGGGCGCCCGTGAAGGGCACCGGCAGGCGGTCGCCGCGTTCGTCGCGCTGCGCGAGGGGTTCGCGGCCGGGCGCGGGGTGCCGGCCGGGCTCGCCCACTCGGCCGGCGCCTCGCGCCAGTGGGTCTCCGACGAGCTGGCCCAGTCCGCCCGTACGGTCGCCGAGCGCAGCGCCGCCGAGGGCGCCGCGTGGCTGGATGCCGTGTGGCGGCGCACCCTGTTCGCCCTGTGGGGCTGCGTGCTGGCGCTGCTGCTCACCCAGGCGCTGACCGCGATCGGCTCGGGCTGGACGGTGAACAGGACCTCCGCGCTGGTCGCGGCCGTGGCGCTGGCCCTGGTGCTGACCGTGGCGGCCTGGCTGCACCGCACCCGCGGCGGGCTGCTGGCGCCCCTGGTCGGCGAGGACAACCGGCTGTCCACCTCGCGCGCGGTGGCGGCGGTGTGGGTGGTGCCGGTGGTCTTCGCGGTGCTGCTGCTCGCCGTACGGCTCGCGCTGGCCCCCGGCGCCGCCGAGCGCGCCCGCATCCTTGAAGGCCTCGAACTGGCGCACTGCGCCGGGCTGTTGACCGTCCTTGCCATGGTGTTCGCGGTGGCGGTCGTGGTCCGCGGCGTGGTCGTCGTACGGATCCAGGCCCGGCGGCTGCAGAAGGTGCGCGCCGAACGGCCGCGCGCCGCCGACCTGTTGACCGACGACGCCGGGCGCGCCAGCTTCGCCGACACCCAGTACGTCCTGGTCAACGCCGTGACCGTGGTCCTCGCGCTGGTACGGCTGGCCCGGCAGCCCTACCAGCTGCCCGACCTGCCCTGGGGACTGGCGCTGCTGGTCGCCATCGGCACGGCGACGTACCTGGCGGGCAAGAACGCCGAGGGCGGCCGGCCCATGGTGCTCTCGGTCGTACGGGCCAGGGAGCTGGGGGACCTCGCCGCGCCGATCCGCACCGGCGACGACATCGAGATCCGCGGCACCGGCTTCGTACCGCCGGGCGCCCAGACCCCGGACCGGCTCGCGCGCACGGTCGTACGGATCGGGGCGGTGCATGTGCACGTACCGCTGGTGCCGGTCGCCGGGGGGTTCGCCAACCCGACGGACGGGGTGCTGACCGTGCCGGTGCCGGTGGACGTGGAGCCGGGGCGGGTGGAGGTCAGGGTCGTCACGGCGGCGGGTGTGGAGACCAACTGCTATGCCATCGATGTGCAGGACTGGAGCGAGGCGCGGGACTGAGGCCTCAGGCTTGAGGCCTGAGGCGGGGCGCGGCCAGGCATGAGGCGGGGCATGGCCGGGTCCGAGCCGGGGTTCGGGCTGGTTGCCTGAGCCGGGCTTCGGGCCGGGGCTGGGGCGGGGCCGCCGCGGGGCCCGGGGCGCGTCCGGGGTGAACGCCGCGCGCAGCGTCGTACGTATCTCTCTTCGTATGCCCGGGCGGGGGCAGAATCGTCCGCATCAGGGCTCCGGGGTTCCAGCGGCAGCGGAGAGGCGGACGGCATGGTGCACACGGATCGTACGGTCGGGCCCGGCGGCGGGGCGGGACCCGGGGCAGGCGGTGGTGGGCTGCGGCAGACGATGGCGCGGTACGCGCTGCTGCCGCTGCGGGTCTTTCTCGGAGTCACCTTCATCTACGCGGGCCTGGACAAGCTGACCGACTCCGCCTTCATGGCGAGCGACGGCGAGGGCTCGGTCGGCGCGCTGATGCGCGCGGTGCGCGGCACGGCGGCCGTTCCGGAGCTGGTGGACCTCGCGCTGAAGAGCCCCGAGGGCTTCGGGTACGCGATCGGCTTCGGGGAAGTGGCGGTCGGCATCGGCACGCTGCTGGGACTGCTGGCGCGGCTGGCGGCCCTGGGCGGCGCGCTGATCTCGCTGAGCCTGTGGCTCACCGTCAGCTGGTCGACCCAGCCCTATTACTACGGCAACGACCTGGCGTATCTGATGGCGTGGCTGCCGCTGGTGCTGGCGGGGGCGCCGCTGCTGTCCCTGGACGCGATGCTGGCCAACCGGCGCGGGCGGCAGGGGCGGCAGCTCTTCGGGTGAGGCCGGGGCGGGGGAGGCCGGGCCCGGGCCGGGGATGGGGCCGGGGCGGCGCCCCGGCCTGCTGCCCCGCCGTCATTTCCCAGGTGGCGGGCGGTGCCCCCTGACCGAGCTCCAGGCGGCGGCGGTGATGCCCGCCAGACACAGGCCGATCGGGACGGCCAGCAGCGGCCAGGCGCCGGGGACGTCGGCCTCGCCGAGGGCGTCCAGGCCGTACATGCCGCCGACGGCCAGGGCCGTCAGGCCCGCGATGAGGCGGTAGGGCTCGAAGTGGCGCGCTTTCATCGGGCCTCTCCTCGGGGGCTGGTGGCGGGTACGGAGGGTGCCGGGGCGGGGGAGGGGGGTGTGGCGGAGGGAGCCCCGGTGGGCGTCGCGCCGGGCCGGTTCGCGTACACGATCTCGGCCTGGCCCGCGCCGACCTCCAGCCGCAGCTCCAGGGTGCCGTGCGGCTTCTCGCCCGCCTTGAGGCCCTTGGCGGGCACGGTGACCGTCTCGTGCTGATCCGTGGTGATCTCCACGTCGTCCACGGTCTCGTACGGGAGCCGGATGTCGCCCAGGCCCACGCTGACGCTCAGCCGGGTCGTGACGCCGTCGGGGACGGTGACCTGGAGCTGGCCCGCGCCGACCTCCACCTTCGTGCGCACGGTCTGTCCTTCCTTGAAGTCCAGCCCGCTCAGGTCCAACCTGCCGCGGCCCACGCCCAGTTCGTAGCCCGGGCGGACCTGGTCGGCGCTGATGGGCGCCCAGTGGCGGTCGCCGACATGGGTGGAGACGTTCTTGGGGATCACCGTGACGCAGGCCAGCAGCGCGGCCGTGAGCACCACCATGAAGATCGTGCCGCCGCCGGTCCTGCCGACCCAGGCGCTCAGCACCAGGCCGAGACCGAAGACGATCAGCGCACCGGCCAGGCCCGCCTGCAGGCTCGCGCCCAGCGGGTGGTCGGGCCAGGTCGCGGCGGTGGCGGCGGCGCCCACCGACAGCGCCAGCAGGAAGACCCAGCCGCCGATGGGGCGGCCCGCACGCCGGGGCCTGCGCAGTGGCCGCGCGGCGGGCCGCTGCCCACTACGGGCGGCCTCGGCCGCGTCGTAGCGATAGCCGTGGCCGGGCCGCGGCTCGTAGGTGACCTCCGGCGGGGCGTCCGCGGGCCCCCACAGATAGCCCGCGGCGGCCGCCTCCTTCGCCTCCTTGGACAGCGGGTCCCGCCACCACGAAGGGCTGTTGCGCGCGGGCGGCGCCTTCGTCTCCGGCGGGGCGTCGGCGACGGCCTGCGCGGTGGCCGGGTCCACCGAACCCGCGCCCTGCGCCTCGGCCTTGCGGCGCTGACGCGACCAGTACGCCGAGCCGGCCACCGCCAGCGACAGCATGATCGTGAAGGTCATCACGCCGCCGTTGGCCAGCATGGACAGGAACAGTCCGCAGCCGACCAGCGCACACAGCACGGCCGTCAGCGCGGGCCCCTCGACCCGGCCCGACAGCAGCCTGCGGCCCTCGTTCTCCTCCTCGCCCTCCACCGGGATGAGCAGCCAGGCGAAGCCGTACGCGATCAGTCCGACGCCGCCGGCCACCGCCAGCACGGCCAGCACGACCCGGAAGATGACCGGGTCCAGGTCCCAGTGGCGGCCCAGGCCCCCGCACACACCGGAGAGCACCTTGTTGCGCCGGCTGCGGCGCAGGGGCGGCTGCGGCGCCGGAGGGCCGTCGGGGGTGCCGTCGGCCGGGGGCGTCTCCTCGGTGCGGGAAGCTGCGTTCATGCGCCCATGGTGACAAGGGCCGGGCCCGCCCGGCATCCGTGGCATCCCTGAGTTGTTCCCTGAGATAGCCCTGGGCGCCGCGATGCCCGCCCGCGCGGTGGGCGCGCCACCCCTGGCGACTATCGTTGCGCCCTGGACACGTACGCACGTACGCACGTACGGGGAGCCGAAGGGGCGCGCGGTGGCGGAGGCGGAGAAGGCGGTGGACGAGGGGCGGCTGGTCGCCGGGCGCTACCGTCTCGTCGAGCGAATAGGCCGGGGCGGCATGGGCACCGTATGGCGCTCCCACGACGAACTCCTGGGCCGCCAGGTCGCCGTCAAACGGCTGCACGTCTCGCCCGAGCTGGACGCCGCCGAACTCGCCACCCGCTACGAGCGCACCCGGCGCGAGGCGCAGGCCGCGGCGCGTATCAACCACCCCAATGTGGTCGGTGTGCACGACGTCGTGGACGACGGCGGGCTGCCCTGCATCGTCATGGAGTACGTGCCCTCCGCGACGCTGGGCGACGTCATCAAGGAGGCCTCCGCCTCGGGCACGCCCGTACCGCCCGCGGAGGCGGCCCGCATCGGGCGCGGCATGGTCGCGGCGCTGCGCGCGGCGCACTCGGCCGGGGTGCTGCACCGCGACGTCAAGCCCGGCAACGTGCTGCTCGGCGAGGACGGCCGGGTGGTGCTGACCGACTTCGGCATCGCGGTGGCCTCCGGCACCTCCACCCTGACCAAGACCGGCGAACTGGTCGGCTCCATCGACTACTTGGCGCCCGAGCGGGTCAAGGGCGGCACCCCCGGTCCCGCCTCCGACCTGTGGGCGCTGGGCGCCACGCTCTATCAGGCGCTGGAGGGGCGGCCCCCGTTCCGCAAGCACACCGCGGTCGAGACGGCGTACGCGATCGCCATGGACCCGCTGGAGCCGCCGCGCAACGCGGGCTCGCTGGCCCCGCTCGTCGAGGCGCTGCTCGCCAAGGAGCCCGCCGACCGGCCGAGCGCGGAGGCGGTGGAACAGGCGCTGCGCGCCCCCGCCTCGGAGGCGGACACCACGCTGATGGGCAGCTACCCCGCAGGCCCGCGGCCCGAGGCCGGCACGGGCGTCACCGCGGCGCGCGCCGTCCAGCACCCCGAGCCCTCCGCCACGGGGCCCACCGCCCCCGCCATGCAGCCCACGGCCTCCGCCACAGGCCCCACCGCGGCCTCCCCGGCGCCCGGCGCGCCCCCGGCCCGTAAGGGACGCGGCCGGCCGGTGCTGTGGTCCGCCGCCGCTGTGGTGGCCGCCGCCGTCCTCGCCGGCGGCGTGCTGGCCGCGGTCAACTTCGGCTCCGACGGGAGCGAGGCCGCCCCGCAGTCCTCCGGGCACAAGGAAGGCCAGAAGGAGGGGAAGCCGGACGGCAAGCAGGACGGAAAACAGCCCAAGCCCTCCACGTCGCCCTCGCTGCCCCCGCCGACCGTGCCGCCGGGCTTCCGCATGGTGCACGAGACCACCCTGGACGCGCAGTTCCCGGTGCCCAGCGGCTGGACCCGCAAGGTCGCCGACGGCGGCAGGCAGATCGTCTTCAGCCACGCCCCCAGCCTCGTCGAACTGCGGGTCAACGCCCTGGACTTCGCGGCCTCCGACCAGGTGGAGCACCTTGAGGCGGTCGAGGCCGACTTCAAGAAGATGTACCCGGTCTACAAGCGCACGCGGCTGCAGAAGACCACCTTCCAGGGCGACCCCGCCGCGATCTGGCAGTGCGACTTCCAGGGCCGTACGCGCGAGTACCGCGCCATCGATCTGGCCTTCGGCCGCGTGGGCGGCCGGGAGTACGCGATCTACCTCTCCGCCCCGGTTGCGGACTGGAACCGCTACGAGCAGGTCTTCACACAGGTCAAGGACGGCTTCCGCAGGACGTAGGGGGAGCAAGGACGGCTTTCGCAGGACGTGGGGGGAGTACGGGAGACATGCCGTACGGGCACGCCGCGGTCCGACGTCGGGGGCGGGTCAGGGAGGACCCTGATGCCCGGGCGCATCCCGCCGTGTGACGATCGGGGCATGACCACCGCACCGTCCCGCGCCGAGGGCAGTTTCGCCCCGGTACCCGACACCGACGAACCGGCCGCGCGCAAGCTGTACCGCAGCGCCGACGGGCGGATGCTCGGCGGTGTCGCGCGGGGCCTGGCCGGTCATCTGGGGCTGCCCGTCTCCTGGGTGCGGATCGTCTTCGTCGCCCTGTTCATGGCCCAGGGCATGGGCGCGCTGCTGTACGCCGTCTTCTGGTTCATCGTGCCCCTCGGCGTCGGCGGCGTGGACGCCTCCCGGGGTGCCGCGGTGGAGATCGGCAGGGACGGCAGACGCCGCCTGCTGGCCCGCAAGCCCGACAAGGGCCAGATCTTCGCGCTGATCGCGCTGCTCATCGGCGCCGCCATCGTCGCCTCCAACTTCCAGCTGGGCCGGGTCAACGCCTACCTGTGGCCGGTGCTGCTGATCGGCGCGGGCGTCGCCCTGGTGTGGCGGCAGGCCGACAACGCCCGGCGCGCCCAGTGGGTGGAGATAGGCCGCCGCAAGGGCCTGCTGCCGGTGCTGCGCGGCGCCGCCGGAGTGGTGCTGGTCGGCGTCGGCGTCACCGGCATCGTCGTGATGCAGGGCTCGATCCGGCAGCTGGGCTCGGTGCTGCAGGCCGCGCTGGCCGTCCTGGTCGGCATCGCGCTGCTCGCGGGCCCCTATCTCGTGCGTATGACGCAGGACCTCTCCGAGGAACGGCTGATGCGCATCCGCGCCCAGGAGCGCGCCGAGGTCGCCGCCCACGTCCACGACTCCGTGCTGCACACCCTCACCCTCATCCAGCGCAACGCCGAGGACCCCCGCGAGGTGGCCAGGCTGGCCAGGGCCCAGGAGCGCGAGCTGCGCGCCTGGCTCTACAAGCCCGAGGGCCGCGGCAAGGAGGAGGACGAGCAGCCGCAGACCCTGGCCGACGCGGTGCGGCGCAACGCCGCCGAGGTCGAGGACAAGCACGGCGTCCCCATCGAGGTCGTGGTCGTCGGCGACTGCCCCCTGGACGAGAAGCTCACCGCGCAGATGCAGGCCGCGCGCGAAGCGATGGTCAATGCCGCCAAGTACGGTGGCGAGGGCGGTGCGGTGCAGGTCTTCGCCGAGGTGGAGGGGCGTACGGTCTTCGTCTCCGTACGGGACCGGGGCCCCGGGTTCGACCTGGATTCCGTCCCGGAGGACCGCATGGGCGTACGGGAGTCCATCATCGGACGCATGCAGCGCAACGGCGGCACGGCCCGGCTGCGCTCCGCGCCGGACGGGGGCACGGAAGTGGAGCTGGAGATGGAGCGCGCCGCATGACGCCCCGGCAGGGCGCCGGGGCGCGGCACGACAGCGCGGGACAGCGCGACGCAGGACAACGCGACAACGAGGGACGGACGGACGAGATGAGCAACGACGCCGCAGCAGCTGGGCAGGGTGGGGCCGGGGCCGAGGGGCCGGGCCGCACGGTCCGGGTCGTGCTGGTCGACGACCACCGGATGTTCCGTACGGGCGTGCAGGCCGAGATCGGGCAGACCGAGCGCACGGGCGTCGAGGTCGTCGGCGAGGCCGCCGACGTGGACCAGGCGATCACGGTCATCAGCGCCACCCGCCCCGAGGTCGTCCTGCTGGACGTCCACCTCCCCGGCGGTGGCGGGGTGGAGGTGCTGCGCCGCTCGGCCGCCATGATGGCCGACGCCGAGCGCCCCGTGCGCTTCCTGGCGCTGTCCGTATCGGACGCAGCCGAGGACGTCATCGGCGTGATCCGCGGCGGCGCCCGCGGCTACGTCACCAAGACGATCACCGGTACGGACCTGGTCGACGCGATCTTCCGGGTCTCCGACGGCGACGCGGTCTTCTCCCCGCGGCTGGCCGGCTTCGTCCTGGACGCCTTCGCCTCCACCGACGCCCCGCCCGTGGACGAGGACATGGACCGCCTCACCCAGCGCGAGCGCGAGGTGCTGCGCCTGATCGCCCGCGGCTATGCGTACAAGGAGATCGCCAAGCAGCTCTTCATCTCCGTGAAGACCGTCGAGTCGCATGTCTCGGCCGTCCTCAGGAAGCTCCAGCTCTCCAACCGCCACGAGCTGACCCGCTGGGCGACGGCCCGCCGCCTGGTGTGAGGTCGCACACGTTGTGAGAACGTGCCTGGTCCGGGGCGGTGAGCGCCCCGGGCACGGGTAAAGAAGGACTTTCGGCGGGCAACCACAGCCCGTGGGATCGCCATCTATCAGGACCGGAGAGGCTCGCATCGACGCAGGGCCCGAGAAACACGCCCACGTCCTGGAAGCGAGATCCCGATGAGTCTGACGGGTACGCCCTTCTTCCTCACCTGCATAGCGCTGGTGCTCGTCGCGATCGTGCTGCCGCTGGCCCTGTGGGGCCGCATCGGCGGCCCCAAGCTGCTGCGGCACCTCGCCCGCTTCGTCATGCTGCTGTTCGCGCAGGTCACCGCCGTCACCCTGGTCTTCGTGATCGTCAACAACGCCAACAGCCTCTACGACAACTGGGACGACCTGCTCGGCACCTCCGACCACGCGGGCCTCGCCAAGGACCTGGGCCCGGACGGCCTGGGCGGGATGAAGCTGAACAGCCGCCCCAGGCAGCTCCAGAAGTTCGAGCCGGCCAAGGACCCGGTGGTGGGCGCGGGCGTCAAGGAGACGCAGCTCAAGGGCCAGGTCTCGGGCGTGGAGGGCGAGGTGTACGTGTGGCTGCCGCCGCAGTACGACGACCCGGCGTACAAGGACAAGAAGTTCCCCGTCGTGGAGCTGCTGCCCGGCTACCCCGGCTCGGCGAAGTCCTGGCTGGGCTCGCTCAAGGCCGGAGAGCAGCTGCGGCCGCTGATGGCCCAGGGCAAGATCAAGCCGTTCATCCTCGTCGCGCCGCGCACCACCCTGCTGGGCAACGCCGACACCGGCTGCGTCAACATCCCCGGCAAGGTCAACGCCGACAGCTGGCTGACCGTCGACGTACGGCAGATGGTGATCGACAACTTCCGCGCCGAGGACAGGGCGGACAGCTGGGCGCTGGCGGGCTACTCCGCGGGCGCGCACTGCGCCTCCAAGCTCGCGCTGCAGCACCCGGACCGCTACCGCGCGGCGGTGGCGATGTCCGGCTTCAACGACCCGTCCCTGGAGCCGGCCTCGCTGGCGGGCAAGGACCCCAAGCTGCGGGTGGAGTCCAACCCGCTGAACATCCTCAAGAAGGCCAACCAGGAGGGCAAGCCGCCGCGCACCGCCCTGTACGTCTCGGGCGCCTCCGGCGACGGCTACCAGGCCGGCATCGGCCTCAAGCAGCTCGCCAAGAACCCCACGTCGGTGACGGTCAAGCTGATCCCGCCGGGCGCCGGCGGCCACGGCACGGCCGTCTGGAAGGGCCAGGTGCCGGAGGTATTCCGGTGGCTGGGCGGGCAGTTGACGTCCTAGCGTTCGTCCCCTGACGCCGGGCCGGGCCGCCGTGGCAGACTCCGGCCGCTGAGGGGGCGGTGGCGATGGCGCGTACGGCGCCCGGTGAGCCGGTGCCGGGAGAGCCGGTGCCGGGAGAGCCGGTGCCCGGTGAGCCGGTGCCCGGTGAGCCGGTGCCTGGAGGAGCGGCGCGGCAGGAGGCGGCGGTGCCGCCGTGGCGGGACCGCAGGTTCCTGGTGTTCGCCGCGGGGAACTTCGCCAACAACCTCGGCGAGGCGGCGTACAAGGTCGGACTGCCCCTGTACGTTTACGCGCTGACCGGGTCGCTGACCACGATGTCGCTGCTGGCGGCGCTCGCGGCGGCCATGCTGCTGCTGAGCCCGTGGCTGGGGGCGGTGGTCGACCGGTGGGGTTCGCGGGTCTTCGTCGTACCGGGGCTGCTGGTGCAGCTGGGCGCGGCGGTGGCGCTGAACGTGAGCCTGACCGCCGGATACTCCTCGCCCGTGCCGCTGTTCGTGTGCGCCGCGCTGATCCAGATCGGCGGCGAGATGTACCGCAGCGGGTGGATCGCGGGCGTACCGGGGATGTTCCCGCGCAATGCCGCGCACTCCCGCGCCGTACTGAGCAGCCTGTTCGTCACCTCCAATGTCGCCGGACCGCTGCTGGTGGCCGTCGGTATCGGGCTGGTGGGCTATCTGGGGCTGCTGTGGTTCAACGCCGTGACCTTCCTGGCGCCGATCGCCGTGTGGCTCCTGGGGGTCCACCCGCCCGCCAAGGAGCGCGGCGGCAAGGAGCGCAGTGCCATGGAGCGCAGTGCCATGGAGCGCGGCGCCAAGGACGGGCAGGCGGCGGCCGTACGCCCCGGGCTGCGTGCCGACATCGTCGAGGGCTGGCGGATCGTACGCGCCGAGAAGCGGGTGCTGCGCCTCGAACTCGCCGCCGTACCCCTGCACTTCGTCAGCGGCGTCGGAGTGGCCTCCTTCATGGTGTGGTTCCTGCGGGACCACTGGCAGCTGGCCGCGAGCGGGGTGAGTACGGTCCAGGCGGTGGCCAACTGCGGTGCGCTGGGCGGCAGTCTGCTCATAGCGGCGCGGGCCCGCGCCCGGCCGCGGGTGGTGCTGGCGGCCTCGGCGGCGGTGATGACCCTCTGCCTGTTCGGGATGGCGCTGCCCTCGCCGTGGGCCTTCATGGGCTGCATGGTGGTGTTCTTCACCGTGCGCTCGGCGATGACCACCGTCACCGCGACGGTCATCGTGAAGTATCTGCCCGCCGAGGTCGTGGGCCGGGCGGAGGGGCTGTTCAACCTGGTGGGCGGAGTGCCGATCCTGCTCGCTCCGCTGCTGATCCCGCTGGTCCAGGGGGAGTTCGGGGCGAGCGCCGTGCCGCTGTTCCTGGGCGCGGTGGCCACGCTCTCGCTGGTGTGCCTGGTGCGGTTCTGGCAGGACTGGCAGGCTCCCGATGCCGAGTCCTGACGACCCCCGACGCCCCGCCGCCGTCACTTCCGACGACCCGTCGCCCCGCAACCCCCGGCACCAGGAGGCGCAGCCATGACCACCGCACCGCACACCACGGTCCGCGAGGCCGTCCTCGACTTCTGCCGCGGGGTGGGCCTGCGCACCGTCTTCGGCAACCCCGGCTCCACCGAACTGCGCATGCTGCGCGACTGGCCCGAGGACTTCCGCTACATCCTGGGCCTCCAGGAGGCCACGGTGGTGGCCATGGCGGCGGGCCACGCGTACGGCACCCAGGGCGCCGCACTGGTCAATCTGCACTCCGCCGGCGGCGTCGGGCACGGCCTCGGCTCGGTCTTCACCGCCTACCGCGACCGGGTCCCGCTCGTGGTCGTCGCGGGCCAGCAGTCCCGCGCGCTGCTGCCGCACCGCCCCTATCTGGCGGCCGACGAGCCCGAGCAGTTCCCCCGCCCGTATGTGAAGTGGAGCGGGCAGCCCGCGCGGGGCGAGGACGTGCCGGCCGCGTTCGCCGAGGCGTACCGGGTCGCGATGACCCACCCGCGCGGCCCGGTGCTGCTCTCCGTCCCCGAGGACGACTGGGACCGGCCGGCGGACCCCGTCGCGCCCCGCACCGTCCACGGTGCCTTCGCGCCCGACCCGGCCGCGCTCGCCGAGCTGGCCGCGGCCCTGGACGCCGCCGCCCGTCCGCTGCTGGTCGTCGGCCCCGGCGTGGCCGACGAGGACGCCACGGCCGAGGTGGTGGCGCTGGCCGAGCGCGCCCGCGCCGCCGTGTGCGTCAGCCCGCTGTCCGGGCGCTCCGGCTTTCCCGAGAGCCACCCCCTCTTCCAGGGCTTTTTGCCGCCGCTGGCCGACCGCCTGGCGGCCAGGCTCGCCCCGTACGACCTGGTCATCGCGCTGGGCGCCCCGCTGTTCACGTACCACGTGCACAGCGAGGGGCCGCCTCTGGCGACGGGTACGCGCCTGTTCCACCTGGACTGCGACCCCGGCCAGGCGGCGTGGCTGCCGTGCGGGACGAGCATCCTGACGACCCTGCGCGGCGCGGTGCGCACCCTGACCGGGCTGATCGCGGCGGGGGAGGGGCGCGCGGCCCCCGAGGTGCGGCGCCGTCCCGCGCCCGTCGCCGCCGCGGACCCCATGCCGCCGGAGTACGTGCTGGACGCGCTGCGGGAGGCCGTGCGCGAGCGCTTCCCCGACGGGGCCGTGCTGGTCGAGGAGGCGCCCAGCCACCGCGACGCGCTCCATGCCCGGCTGCCCGTGGACCGCCCCGACGGCTTCCTGACCACCGGCAGCGGCTCGCTGGGCTGGGGCCTGCCGCTGGCCGTGGGGCGCGCGCTGGCCGCCGGGCCCGGCGAGCACGTGGTGTGCGTCATCGGCGACGGCTCGGCGCTGTATGCCGTACAGGCGCTGTGGTCCGCCGCCCGCTACCGCGCCCCGGTGACCTTCGTGCTGCTGGACAACGGCGGGTACGAGGCGGTGCGGGCGCTGGGCCGCCGCATGGGCCTGCCGGACGTGCCCGGTACGGCGGTCGGCGGCGTGGACTTCGCGGCGCTGGCGGCCTCCTTCGGCTGCCCGGCCAGCCGCGTGGCCAAGGCGGCCGAGCTGCCCCGGGCGCTGGAGCGCGCGCTGTCCCGCCCGGCCGGCGCGGGCCCCGCACTCCTGGAGATCCCGGTGGGCACGGACGCCTCGACGCTGTACTGAACGGCCCCCGGGGGCGGCGCCGGCGGCGCGGGGTGCGAGGGTGGTCTGTCCTCGCCGGAGCGCCGACGCGCCCGCGCGCCCACCGCAACCGATGGAGGGGCCTTGCCCGCCCGACGTATCCCCACCGCCCGCACCTGCGCCCGCCGCGCCGTTCTGCCCCTGGCCGGGCTGCTGGCCCTCCAGCTCGCTGCCGGGACGGTGGCGCAGGCCGCCGAGGTGCGGCAGATACCGGCAGGAGTCACCGCCGCCCAGCCGGTCAGGATCACCGAAGGCCAGGTCGACGAGGCGGGGCCGGGCGGCACGCTGCTGTACCCGAGCGTCACCAGCTGCCTGACGGTGACGCTGCGCCTGGAGGGCGGCGGCCTGGTCGGCGCGCACATCAGCCTGTTCCAGGTGCCCGGCGAGTACCGCTCCGACCGGATCCTGCCCGCCCTGCGCGAGCGGGTCGGCGCCCGGCACGTGCGCGCGGTGGAGGTCAAGGGGGCTGTCGGCGCCTGGCACCCCGGCTATCTGACCAAGGCCGTGGAGAGCTACGGGGAGGGCGAGGAGGTGCCGTACCCGACGAAGCCCGACCCCGACGGCATCGCGGCGGCCGTCGCCCAGGGGCTGGGCGTCCCGCGCGCGGTGGTGACGGTCCAGGACGTTCCCGACGGGGATCTGACCGTGAGCTGAGGCGCGAGCCGGGGCCGGGCGGCTGGGACCGGGGCCGGGCGGCGGGTCCGCCCGGCCCGCCGCGCCTACGCCGGCCGGGTCGCCCCCGCGAACGGCATGATGTCGATCGGGGCCACCCGCACCGGCGCCCCCGGCCGTGGCGCGTGGATCATGTTCCCGCCGCCGATGTAGATCCCGACGTGGCTGACCCCGGAGTAGAAGAACACCAGGTCGCCCGGGGCGAGTTGGGAGCGGTCCACGCGCGAGCCGGCGTTGATCTGGGTGTAGGTCGTGCGCGGCAGGGACACCCCGGCGGCGCGCCAGGCGGCCTGGGTGAGGCCCGAGCAGTCGTACGCGGAGGGGCCGGTGGCGCCCCAGACGTACGGCTTGCCCAGCGCCCCGTAGGCGAACGAAATGGCCTCGGCGGCGCGGGCGTTGGGGGCGCGCAGCCGCGCGCGGCCCGCGTCGCGGTCGGCCCGGGATTTCTGGGCCCCCTCGGCATCCTGGCTCTCGATCTGCCGCCGCTGCTCGTCGGTCAGCCGGTCCAGCAGCTTCTCGGCGGCGTCCAGCTTGCGCACGACGGTGACCCGGTGCTTGCGCAGCTGTGCGCGCGTGTCGTTGAGCTCGGTGACCTTGGCCTTCGCCCGGTCGCGCAGCTGTTGTACGCCCTCCACGCGGCGGCTGAACTCGCTGACGGCGGCGGCCTGGCGGTTGCCCGCCCGCTCCAGGGCGGCGGCGCCCTCCAGGTAGTGCTCGGGGTCGGCGGACAGCACGAGCCGGACGGTGGGGTCCACGCCGCCGGAACGGTACTGCGTGGCGGCCATGCTGCCCAGTTCCGCCTTGGCGGAGTTCAGTTTCTCGGTCCTGCGGTCGGCCTCCTCCTGGAGCCGGTCCAGGTCCTCGCGGGCCTTGTCGGCCTGCTCCTTGGCGCCGTCGTATTTCTCGGTGGCGACCTCGGCCTCCTGATAGAGCCGGTCGACGGTGCTCTTGACGTCCTTGACCTGGGACGGGGTCGGGTCGGGCGCGGCGTGTGCCGCACCGTCGAACGCGGTGGCGGTGGCGGCGCTCGCGAGGGCCAGTGTCACGGCCGTACGAGCGCTGTTGCCGGTGAGCGGGTGCTGCTGCTTGGGCTTGCGGTGCGACGCCACGGTGGCCGTCACTTCCTTCCCTTACGGGCCGTGCGGGCCCTGGCGGGCCAGGTGGGTCCCCGAGTGGGTCCGGCGGCGGCCCGTAACAGGGGGAGCGGGCCGCCGCCTTTCCTCTCGGCGAAGCGGTCGACGGCCGCCGGGGCGGAGTCCGGCGACGGTGGGGAGTCGACCGCCTGGACGAGGACGCTAAACCTGACCGTCACGGGTGAGGACGCGGTTGGCCGCCATTGCCCGCTTTCGATCGCCGGGTGATGGCGATTGACCAAGAGCCCTACGGCATGAGGGCGGTGGCGCCCACGCGCTGACCGAAGTCCCGATCATTGCGGCCCCGCCGGGAGGGCGGTGCTATGAGGCGGATACGATCGCGCACTATGGACGTAGTAACCCATGTCTTCGTCGGCCTGCACATCATCGGCATCGCCTCGCTGCTCGGCGGCTTCCTGACCCAGATGAAGGCGATGAGCGCGGGTACCGCCCGCTTCACGCCCGCCATGCTGCACGGCGCGCTGACGATGCTGGTGACCGGCATCGCCCTGGTCGGCCTCAACCAGGCCCAGGACCACACCGTCAACAACATCAAGATCGGCATCAAGCTGGCCGTACTGGTGGTCGTGCTGGCCCTGGTCTACGTCAAGCGCGACGAGGAGAAGATCGACAAGCCGCTCTTCGGCGCCGTGGGCCTGCTGACGGTCGTCAACATCTTCATCGCCGTGCTGTGGACGTGAGGTCCCGCCCCTGACTTCGGCCGAGTGCCCCGGACTGCTGAGCGGTCCGGGGCACTCGTCGTTCATGGGGCCGTATCACGCGGGCCGTATCACGCGGGCCGTACGTTCCCGTAGATCGGCATGTAGTAGATCGACTCGACGCGGACGCTGGCGCCGGGCTTGGGCGCGTGGATCATCTTGCCGTCGCCGATGTACATCCCGACATGGCTGATGTCGTTGTAGAAGAACACCAGGTCACCGGGCTTGAGGCTGCTGGTGGACACCCGCTGGCCCACCTTGACCTGGTCCCAGGTGGTACGCGGCAGATCCACGCCCGCCGCCTTCCACGCCGCCTGCGTCAGGCCGGAGCAGTCATAGGAGTTGGGGCCGGTGGCGCCCCAGACGTAGGGCTTGCCCATCTGGGCGCGGGCGAAGGCGATCGCCTTCTCGGCCTTGGCCGCGTACGAGCCGTCCGTCTGCCCGGAACCGCCGCCGTCGGTCTGCCCCGACCCGCCGCCGTCCGTCCGGCCCGGCCCCTGGCCGCCGTCGTTGCCCTCCTGCTGCCGCTCCCGCTCCTGCTGCCGCTCCCGCTCCTTGCGGGCCTCCTCGGCCTGTTTGCGGGCCAGTTCCTCGGCCTTGCGCCGGGCCTCGGCCTCCTTCTTGCGCTCCAGCTCCGCCAGCCGCGCCTTCTCCTGCGCGGTCAGCCGCGACAGCAGCTGCCGGGCCTCGGCCAGCTTGTCCTGCACGGACTTCTTGGACTCGCGCAGCGCTCTCTGGGACTCCTGGAGCTTCTCCAGGCTGCGGGTCGCCTCGGCGCGCCGGCGCGCGGCCGCCGTCTGCTGCTCCTGATAGTCCGCGACGGCCTGCTGCTGCCGCCCGGTCAGCCGCTCCATGAGGTGGCTGCGCTCGGCGAACTGCTGCGGGTCCTTGGCGAGCATCAGCTGCGCCGTGGGGTTCAGCCCGCCGGTGCGGTACTGGGCGGAGGCGAAGGTGCCCAGTTGCCGCCGGGCGTCGTTCATCTTCTGCGTCCGCCGCGCCGTCTCGTCGAGCAGGCCCTCGACCTTGTGGCGCTGCTGCTCGGTGCGCTCCTTGGCGCCGTTGTACTGCTGCGTGGCCACCTCGGCCTGGCGGTAGAGGCCGTCGACCTTCTCCTTGACCTCCTCGATGCTCTGCCGCGGCTCGGCGGGGGCCGCGTTCGCGGTCTGGGAGAGCAGCGTGAGGGAGGCCAGCGCGGCGGTGGTGAGCCCGGCGGCGGTACGGCTGCCGGACGAGGTGAGTATTCGGGTGCGCGGCTTGCGGTGCGACGCCAAGGCCGGCGACTCCTTCCGTGGACCGCCTACCGGGTTAGCTGTCGGGCTCGGGCGGTCTGGGGGTGTGCCCCTCGGAAGGCGTGCCCTACGGTCCGTACGAGGCTCCGTACGGTGGCCGATTCGCCCCGGTTGCGCATGGTGGGTCCCCGGCTCCGGATGCTGTGGGGGCAGGGCCGGACTCGGCGGGAGCGGCCCGTGCGGACGCTGTCGACCGCGGAGGGACGGGCTGCCCGGGCGAGCACGCTAGCCAACTTCTGAGGCCCCTGTGAAGGCTGATGTTCGATATGCCCGAAACCTTTTCGTGACCTTGGCGCGGTCGGCCGCGACGGTGACCGGGATGTCGCGTTCGGGACGCCGGTTCGCCGACTCCGCAGCCGGTTGTCACCGGGGCGGCCTAGACTCGGTGAGCGATGAGCAGCCTCTTTGACGACAGCTTCCTGGCGGACCTCGACCCCAAGGACGAGGGACCCCCGCCCCCTCCCGAGGACGAGGGTGGTCCGAGCCAGGAGGAGATCCCGGCGGATCTCTTCGGGGGCGCTTTCGACGCGCCCGTGGACCGGGAGACGTATTACCGCGACGGCGCGGCCCGGCCCGCCGTCGACCCCGCCGCGCTGCTGGAGGGCCTCAACGACCAGCAGAAGGCCGCCGTGGTGCACAGCGGCGGCGCGCTGCTGATCGTGGCCGGCGCCGGCTCCGGCAAGACCCGGGTGCTGACCCACCGCATCGCGCATCTGCTCGGCGCGCGCGGCGTCCACCCCGGCCAGATCCTCGCGATCACCTTCACCAACAAGGCCGCGGGCGAGATGCGCGAGCGCGTCGAGGAGCTGGTCGGCCCGCGCGCGAGCGCCATGTGGGTCTCCACCTTCCACAGCGCCTGCGTACGCATCCTGCGCAGGGAGTCCAAGAAGCTCGGCTTCACCTCCTCCTTCTCGATCTACGACGCCGCCGACTCCAAGCGCCTGATGGCCCTGGTCTGCCGCGATCTGGATCTGGACCCCAAGCGCTTCCCGCCCAAGTCCTTCAGCGCGAAGATCTCCAACCTCAAGAACGAGCTCATCGACGAGGAGACCTTCGCCGGGACGGCCGCCGACGGCTTCGAGAAGACCCTGGCGCAGGCGTACGCCCTCTACCAGGCGCGGCTGCGCGAGGCCAACGCCCTGGACTTCGACGACATCATCATGACCACGGTCAGCCTGCTGCAGGCCTTCCCCGATGTCGCCGAGCACTACCGCCGCCGCTTCCGGCACGTCCTCGTGGACGAGTACCAGGACACCAACCACGCCCAGTACACCCTCGTACGCGAACTGGTCGGCCCGGACACCCCCGAGACCCCGGCCGCCGAACTGTGCGTGGTCGGCGACGCCGACCAGTCCATCTACGCCTTCCGCGGCGCCACGATCCGCAACATCCTCCAGTTCGAGGAGGACTACCCGGACGCCACCACGATCCTGCTGGAGCAGAACTACCGCTCCTCGCAGACGATCCTGTCCGCGGCCAACGCCGTCATCGAGCGCAACGAGAACCGCCGCCCGAAGAACCTGTGGACGGACGCCGGCGCGGGCCCGTCCATCACCGGCTACGTCGCCGACACCGAGCACGACGAGGCGCAGTTCGTCGCCGACGAGATCGACCGGCTCACCGACGCCGGGGACGCCAAGGCGGGCGATGTCGCGGTCTTCTACCGCACCAACGCCCAGTCCCGTGTCTTCGAAGAGGTCTTCATCCGCGTCGGCCTGCCCTACAAGGTCGTCGGCGGTGTGCGCTTCTACGAGCGCAAGGAAGTCCGCGACATCCTGGCGTACCTGCGGGTGCTGGCCAACCCCGAGGACACCGTCCCGATGCGCCGGATCCTCAACGTCCCCAAGCGCGGCATCGGCGAGCGCGCCGAGGCGATGATCGACGCCCTCGCCCAGCGCGAGAAGATCAGCTTCCCGCAGGCGCTGCGCCGGGTCGACGAGGCGTACGGCATGGCGGCCCGCTCCGCCAACGCCGTCAAGCGCTTCAACGTCCTCATGGAGGAGCTGCGCACCATCGTCGAGTCCGGCGCGGGGCCCGCCACCGTCCTGGAGGCGGTGCTGGAGCGCACGGGCTATCTCGCCGAGCTCCAGGCCTCCACCGACCCGCAGGACGAGACCCGGATCGAGAACCTCCAGGAACTCGCCGCCGTGGCCCTGGAGTTCGAGCAGGACCGCGGCGGGGACGCCGCGGAATCGGGTGGCGCCGCGGCGGGCGGCACCCTCGCCGACTTCCTGGAGCAGGTCGCCCTGGTCGCCGACTCCGACCAGATCCCCGACGAGGACGAGGAGGGCAGCGGCGTCATCACGCTCATGACCCTCCACACCGCCAAGGGCCTGGAGTTCCCGGTCGTCTTCCTCACCGGCATGGAGGACGGCGTCTTCCCGCACATGCGCGCGCTGGGCCAGACCAAGGAGCTGGAGGAGGAGCGCCGGCTGGCCTATGTCGGCATCACGCGCGCCCGCGAGCGGCTCTATCTGACCCGTTCCACGATGCGCAGCGCGTGGGGGCAGCCGTCCTACAACCCGGCCTCGCGCTTCCTGGAGGAGATTCCCGACCAGTACGTCCAGTGGAAGCGGACCGGGCCCGCCACGCCCTCCGCGTCCATGGGCGCCCTCTCGGGCACCGGCGGCGGAGGCTTCGGCTCCTCGTCCTCCGTCTCCTCGCTGTCCTCCTCCCGTACGAAGGCGGGCCCCAGCGGGTTCGCCACGCGCCGCGCCAAGGACCGCGAGGTGGTGTCGCTGGCGATCGGCGACCGCGTCACCCACGACAGCTTCGGGCTCGGCACGGTCGTCGCGGTCAAGGGCAGCGGGGACAACGCGGAGGCGACGATCGACTTCGGCGCGGAAAAGCCGAAGCGTCTGCTCCTCCGCTACGCCCCGGTGGAGAAGCTCTAGCCTCTTCGCACGTTGTGGGCAGGCGTTCCGCAAGGGCGGAACGCCTGCCCACAACGGAGGGCGAAGGGGGATTACGTCGGGTCGAGGCCGTGGCTGCGGAGCCAGGGGAGGGGGTCGATGGCGGAGCCCCCGCCGGGGCGGACCTCGAAGTGCAGGTGCGGCCCGGTGGAGTTGCCGGAGTTGCCGGAATAGGCAATGGGATCACCGGCCTTGACCGACCCGGACCGGACCCGCGTGCTGCTCAGGTGGCAGTACCAGGTCTCCGTCCCATCGGCCGCCGTCACGATCGCCATGTTCCCGTAGGCCGGATTCCACTGCGTCCGCACCGTGCCGTCGGTCGCCGCCATCACGGGCGTGCCATAGCTGACCGGGAAGTCGATCCCGGAGTGCACGGACATCCAGTTGACCCCCGCCTGCCCGTAGTACGCGCTCAGCCCGTGCTGCTTGACCGGCAGCAGGAACTTCGGCCGCATCGCCTCCTTGCGGGCCGCCTCCTCCGCCTTGCGCTTCTTCTCCGCGGCCTGGCGCGCCTTGAGGTCGATGCGCTCCTGCGTACGGCTGGCGCGGTCGGCGAAGTCGTCGGCGCCGGAGCTGAGACCGGCGAGCTGGGTGTCGAGCTTGGCGTTGGCCACGGCGGGTTTGACGGCGGCCGGGTCCGTCGCGGCCCGGGTGGTCCTGCTGTCCTTGTCGTCACCGCCGCCGATCCCGCTGACGGACGCCGCGGCCACCGCGCACACGCCCATGGCGGCGACGGACGGCACGGCCACGGTCAGCAGCGCGGAGCGCTTGGCGGGCTTGGCGGTACGCCGCCGCCCCCGCCCCTGCGCGTCACGGCGGCCGGGGGAGCCGGGAGAGGGGACGGCCGGCGCGGCGCCCTCTGCACCCGCGCCCGCACCCGTGCCTGCGGCCGCCGTCTCGCCGCCCTCCGCGTCCTCGTACGGCGCCTCGTAGGGCTCGAAGACGGCGGTGTCGTGCGTGCTGTCGTGCGGGGCGCCGGCATCGGCCGCATGGGCGGTGGCCGCATCGCCCTCCGGGCCTGCGGCGGAGGCGGGGTAACTCCCCGTGTCCCACTGCCCGGTCGCGTCCCACTGCCCGGTTTCGTACTGCGCGCCCGGCGGCGTCTGCGCGCCCGCCCCGGCCTCGTAGTGCCCGGTGTGCTCGCCCCAGGCGCCGGTGTCCCACTGGCCGGTGGCGCCGGTGTCGTACGGATAGCCGGTGTCGCCGTGCGGCGCCCCGGACTGCGCGGGAATGCCGCCCGCCGCTTCGTAACCGCCGGACGACCACACCGCGGTCGTGTCGGAGGAGCCGCCCGTGGCGCCGTAGCCGGGGAAGGTGCCGGTCGTGTCGGCGCCGGCCGCGAAGGAGTAGCCGTAACCGGTGGTCTCGTAGCTGCCGGTGTCGTACGGGGGCTGCGCGGAGTGCGCGGTGTGGGCGTAGGGGTCGTAGCCGGCGGCGGGCTGGGCGCCGGTGTCGTACCCGGTGGCGTCGAAGGCGCCGGTGGTGTAGGCGCCGGTGTCGTACGCGCCCGTGGCGTAGGAGCCGGTGCCGTAGGACCCGGTCTGGTACGCGCCGGAGTTGGGCGTTTCGTGCCCGCCCGCGGGGGTGCCGAAGGGCGGGGTGCCGTCGCCGTACCCGGCGCCGAGGTTGTCGAAGGTGCCGGTCGCGTAGGAGTCGTACGCGGCATAGCCCGGCTGGAGATCCTGCTGCCCGTACGGCTCGTAGGCCGCGGGGTGCCCGTACGAGGCGTCGGCAGACGGGTCGGTCGGGGTCGGTTCCCCCGACGGGTGACGGTCGTTCACCACCAAGCTTCTCTTTCGCCTCGGCAGCAGGAGAATTAGCGGCGACTGTACCCGGCGGTACGCGACAGGGACAATCTTTGTCAGGTTTCCGGCTTCGCGAGAACGGGCATTTAGCCGCCTTTCGGCGGACTGCATGCGCGTTCTTGGCGCCACGTTCGAAGATCGTTCGAGATCGAATAGGGTGTGCGGCGGTGAGCGGGTCCTCCTGTCGGGTGGTCCGGTCCGCTCCGCGGCCCGTACTCAGGCCACCGAAATCACGTTCGCAGTCCCTTCACCCGACTCCTGCGCGCTCAGCGCGTCGCGTATTCCTGCCGCCACCGTGCCGTTGACCGGTAGCGCGAGATGTCCGACACCGGAGACATGCACGCTGTGGGTGATCAAATCCGGGTGCTCGATTCGCGCGGTCTCCACCGGGATCATCACCTGGTCCAGGTCGCTCCAGAAGCAGACGAAATGCGTCCGGCAATTCGGCGCGGGCAGCGCCAACTCCTTGATCACATCGGAATCCGGGCGCATCTGGCGTACAAGGGGGTGCGCGGACATCAGCGGGGCGACGCGGGTTCCGGAGTGCGGAGTGCCCAGTGTGACCAGAGTGCGTACGCGGGCATCGCCGCCCAGGCGCTGTACGTAATAGCGGGCGATCAGGCCGCCGAGGCTGTGGCCCACCACATCCACCCGGGGATGGCCCGTACGGCGGCAGGTCTCCGCCACATGCCGGTCGAGCAGTTCGGCGGCCTTGCGGATGTCGCAGGTCAGCGGGGAGTAGTTGAGGGCCTCGACATGGCACCAGCCGTGCCGCCGCAGGGAGCGGCGCAGCAGCACGAAGACGGAGCGGTTGTCGATGAAGCCGTGCAGGAGGAGTACGGGTGCGGGGGAGCGGCCCCGCGTCGGCAGGAGCGCCGCCCCTGCCTCCCCCTCCGGTCCCGCGGCGCCGTCCGCTCCGGCCGCTGACCCGACGAGGTCCGCGCGCTGTTCCTGGGGGATCCCGGTGGGGTACAGCAGCAGATGGCCGGCGAGGACGGCCAACTCCATGACTCTGGAGCGCAGCAGGGCGGTGGTGGGGCGGGCCAGGCAGAAGAGAAAGTGCATCGCCTGAAGGGCCTTCATGGGCCGACCTCCCGGATTGCACGCAGGAGTCGACTCTGTCCCCCGTGTGCCCTCATGGGCAGCCGAACGTGGCAACGTACATGTACGTGAACGTCCGGATTTGTGGGCGTACTCGTGTGCATGTACGTGCGCGGTCAGGGCCGCACCGCCGTGCCGCGCGGCTGACGGCGCGGTGGTGCGGCAACCTGACTGCGGCTGCCCTGGCGCGCTCCCCGCACCAGCCGCCCCACGGCTTTCGGCCGGGGGGCGACCCGCTGCCTGACGGCGGCGGGCACGAATGCGGGGGGCGACGCGCAGCGAACGTGTCCCACGTGTGATTTCCCCCTCCCTCCATGTCACGAAACGGCTGTGTACGGGATGCTGGGGATAACGTGCGTTCACGCTGACGGCCGCCGGGACGGCCGCGCAGGAGTTGTCGGTTCGGCGGCACTGCTCAACGCTGGTGCTGTACATGGCTTGGAGCTGGAGGCAGTGATGGGTGTAACTGGTCCGATCCGTGTGGTGGTGGCCAAGCCGGGGCTGGACGGCCACGACCGCGGCGCCAAGGTCATCGCGCGGGCGCTGCGGGACGCCGGTATGGAGGTCATCTACACCGGGCTGCACCAGACTCCGGAGCAGATCGTCGACACCGCGATCCAGGAGGACGCCGACGCGATCGGTCTCTCCATCCTCTCCGGTGCGCACAACACGCTCTTCGCGAAGGTGATCGAGCTGCTCAAGGAGCGCGACGCGGCCGACATCAAGGTCTTCGGCGGCGGCATCATCCCCGAGGCCGACATCGCGCCGCTCAAGGAGCAGGGCGTGGCGGAGATCTTCACACCCGGCGCGACCACTGCCTCGATCGTGGACTGGGTGAACGCCAACGTGCGTCAGGTGGCGGCGTAGCGAGGGGTGTCGGGGCGGCTTGGCGCGGCGGAGTCGGGTTGGTAACTCAAGGTGCCTTGAGTCGGTGCGAGCCGCTGTCGCAACCGGCGGAGCCGATTTCTCAACCGGCCAGCTCCGCAAGCATGGTGGCGCGCAGTCGCAGTGTGCCCACCAGCCGCTGGAACGCCTCGGACCAGTAGCCGACCGCGCCGGGTGAGCCGCCCTCGGGCTCGTCCGGTATCGCGGTGAGCATGTCGAGCCGGTCCGCCTCCGCGGGGTCCAGGCAGCGCTCGGCCAGGCCCATCACACCGCTGAAGCTCCAGGGATAACTGCCCGCGTCCCGGGCGATGTCCAGTGCGTCCACCACCGCCCGGCCCAGCGGCTCGGACCAGGGGACCGCGCACACCCCCAGCATCCGGAACGCGTCGGACAGGCCGTGTGCCGCGATGAACTGCGCCACCCACGCGGCCCGTTCCTCGCCCGGCAGCACCGCCAGCAGCTTCGCCAGGTCCCGGGAGGAACCCGCCGCCGTGCCGCCGGTCTCCTGGGGAGGCGCGCCCGGGGCACCCAGCAGGGCCCGGGCCCAAGCTGCGTCGCGCTGGCGTACGGCTGCGCGGCACCAGGCGTCGTGCAGCTCGGTCCGCCAGCCGTCGGCGACCGGGAGTGCCACGATCTGGGCGGGTGTCCGCCCGCCCAGCTGAGCGGGCCACACGCCCAGCGGCGTCGCTTCCACCAACTGGCCCAGCCACCAGGACCGTTCGCCCCGCCCCGAGGGCGGCTTGGCGGCCACTCCGTCGCGCTGCATCGCGGCGTCGCATTCATGGGGGGCTTCGACGGTGATGGTGGGTGGGGTGGTGAAGGGGCGGGTGGAGTCCGTGGTGTCGGTGGAGTTGGTGGTTGGTGCGGCGGGAGGGGTGGGCGCGGCGGGAGGGGTGGGCGCGGTGGGTGTGGCGGGCACGGCGGGTGTGGTGCCGGTGCGGTCCACGGTGACGCAGGAGCGGGCGCGTACGGCCATGCGGGCGGCGAGGGCCGAGCCGGGGAGGGCGGAGAGGAGTTCGGCGGCGGTGGCGCGGACGTTGCGGCTGCGGTCGGCCAGGGCCCGTTCCAGGAACGGCTCGTCGTCGGCGTACAGGCCCTCGCGCAGTGAGTCCAGGAACAGCAGGCGGTCCTCGGCGCGTTCGGTGGGCCAGGTGCTCTCCAGCAGGGTGCGGCCGGCGTGCGGGTCGCGGCGGCGGACGGCGGTCAGCAGTGCCACGCGCTCGGCGAACAGGCCTTCCTCCCAGAGGAGTTGAACGGCCTCGGGGGTTTCGGTGCCGGGGAGTGCGGTGGTGGGACCGGTGCCGCGCAGCGCGAACTTCCAGTCGTCGTTGAGGCGGGCCAGCCACAGGGCGCGGGGTCCGGCGAGGGTGAGTGCGGACGGGCGCAGGTCGGTGCGGGCGCGGGCCGCGTCCAGCAGTGCGGGCAGGAGCGCGGCCGGGGCGCGGTAGCCGTGTTCGGTGGCGGCGGCCAGCCACTGCGGGAGGAGTTCGGTGAGGTCGGGGGCGCTGCCACGGCGGTTGCCGCTGCCTGCCGCGCCCCGGTCGGCCAGCAGGAGGGCCAGTCTGCGGCGGGCCGCCGGAGGCAGCGGCGGGCGGGGGTCCTGTGGTGCGGGGGTGGGGCGTTCGGCGGCGGGGGCGGGGCGGAGGGCGGCACGGGTGCGGACGGTGTGCAGAGCGGCGGCGTCGAGCAGGGACGCGGCCGGGGACTGGCCGGGGTGGGGCGTGGTGGGTGGGGTGCGGCGGTCCGTGCCCAGTAGGGCGGCGGATACGAGGTCGCTCCAGGGGGCGGGGGATCCGGGCATGGGGACTCCAAGTGTCTTGGGTGGGTGGGTGATCGGGTGGGTGATTGGGTGCGTAGTTGCGTCCGGTGCGCGGGTGTGTTCGCGGTCGGTGGGTGGGGGTGGGGTTCGTTCGCGGCTGCGGGTCCCCGCTGTGCCCACCCGCCCCCAGGCCCTTAAGGGGGCAGGGGGACCCCTCGCCCTTGCGGAACGCCTGCCCACCGCGCGGTGGGTGGGTGGGGTATGGCGCCTGCCCGCAGCGGGGTGGGCGAGGCGGGCTGCCTGCGGCGGCGGGGGCTAGAGGGTTACTGGGGTTGGGTCCCAGGTGGTCAGGGGGGTGAAGCCCTGGTGGCCGCAGGTGCCGAAGACGGTGAGGGGGTCGCCGCCGGATATGGCGGCCAGTTGCCAGAGGCCTGTGCGGCCGGAGCAGCGTGGGTCGATGGGGAGGGCCGACTCGCCGTCCGCGTCGGCCAGTTGCCAGTTCGCGCCGTCGCGGGCCGGGATCGGTACGACGTCGGTGAGGACGACCGGCCAGGAGTCCAGCCATGGGTCGTCGCGCAGGGCGTCTCCGTACGCGGCCAGGGCGGCGTACGTGCCGCCGCCCGGGGGCACCGCGCCCGGAGCCGTCGGGGCGTGCCGCTCGCCCAGGACGGCGCGCAGGGGCCGGGCTCCGGGGTAGTAGGCCAGGTCGCAGTCCAGTACGAGGCCCGGTGGCAGCGCGAGGTCCAGCGGGCGGCCCGGCCCGCCGAAGGCGAGGTGCAGCGCCATGCGGCCGGTCCGCTCGCCGCGCAGCCAGATGCGCCGGGTGGTCAAGTGCCCTTCCTCGCTGTCCTGTTGGGCCAGGACCAGCCAGCGGTCGCGTACGGGCCTGGCGTCCGGACCGGTCAGCAGGTCCGCGGCCTCGGTCGTCAGGCCGACGCGGGAGCGGACCGTGGCGGCGAGCGGCGCCGGGAGGCGGTCGATGCCGAGGAACGCCTGGTCCAGGAGGTGCAGCAGGGAGCACTCCGCCAGGAGGCGGGCGGGCCAGTCAGGCCCGGAGGCCGCGATGGAGCCCAACTCCCGTACCCGTCCCGCCAGGCCCGCCGCCTGGGCGTCGACCATGCGCGCAGCCGTCTCGTCCCATGAGGCGTACCCGGCGCGGCCCGCCGTGGCCAGACCGGTGTGCAGCAGATCCTCCAGCCGCTGTTCCAGCTCCGTGGCGCCGGCGGCGATCCGCTGTGCGCGCTGCTCGGCCCGTCGCCGCGCGGCCTCCGGGTCGGCGGTCCTGCGCTGAGGTGAAGTCCCCTCCTCTCTATCGCTGTTGGAGCCGTCATTCGTATGCTCGCGGCGTGCCGCCAGCCACTCCAGGGCCCATGGCGCAGGCTCCGCGGCGGCCACGGTGTGCTCGTCGCCCGCCCACAGCAGCAACAGTCCGAGCGCGTGCTTGCACGGGAACTTACGGCTGGGGCAACTGCACTGGTACGCGGGCCCGGTGGTGTCGACCACCGTCCGGTACGGCGTGCTCCCGCTCCCTGTGCACAGCCCCCACACCGCGCCGCGCCCCGGTCCCGTTCCTGCCCCCGATGCCCCTGTCTCCGACCATGGGCCGGGTGTCGCGAGCTTGCCGCCCGCCTTGCGGGATGAGGCGTCGGGCGCGAGCGCGAGCACCTGATCCGTCGTCCAGCGTTCCCCCTGCGGATTCATGCTGACGACGTTACGAGCCACCACTGACAACGGCCCCGGCCGGCGGCGCGGCAAGGGCCGGACCGGGCAGGGCGATCGCGTCGGCCGCCGCACTCATCTTGCAGGTCAGCGGCGGTTTCCGGCTGATTGTCAGTGGCGTGGTGCAGGGTTGATATCGCAAGCGGCCCGCGAGCGGCGGGGTGCGGGCCGCACGTCTTGCGATGAGGGGGAATCATGCCGGGAATCACGACGGAATCCGCGAAGGCAAGTGCGAAGGAAGCCGCGGAGGAAGGCGCCGCCGTCGGGGGTGTCGAGGGCGGCGGCGAGGTGCTGCGGCCGCATGCCGAGGTCGCGTTCGCGCAGGAGCTGAAGGCTCTTCAGTCCGCGGACGACAGACCGCGGCCGGAGCGCTGGCGGCTCTCGCCGTGGGCGGTGGCCACCTATCTGCTCGGCGGCACGCTCCCCGACGGGACGGTCATCACGCCGAAGTACGTCGGCCCGCGGCGCATCGTCGAGGTCGCCGTGACCACGCTCGCCACCGACCGCGCCCTGCTGCTGCTCGGCGTGCCCGGCACCGCCAAGACCTGGGTGTCGGAGCATCTGGCCGCGGCCGTCAGCGGCGACTCGACCCTGCTGGTGCAGGGCACGGCGGGCACGCCGGAAGAGGCCATCCGCTACGGCTGGAACTACGCCCAGTTGCTCGCGCACGGCCCCAGCACGGACGCCCTGGTGCCCAGCCCGGTCATGCGCGCGATGGCGCAGGGCATGACCGCGCGGGTCGAGGAGCTGACCCGCATCCCGGCCGACGTACAAGACACGCTGATCACCGTGCTGTCCGAAAAGACGCTGCCCATCCCGGAGTTGGGGCAAGAGGTCCAGGCGGTGCGCGGCTTCAACCTGATCGCCACGGCCAACGACCGCGACCGTGGTGTCAACGAACTCTCCAGTGCGCTGCGCCGCCGCTTCAACACCGTCGTCCTGCCGCTGCCCGCCACCCCCGAGGAGGAGGTGGACATCGTCTCCCGGCGCGTGCAGCAGATCGGCCGCTCGCTGGACCTGCCGTCCGAGCCCGAAGGCAGCGACGAGATCCGCCGGGTGGTGACGGTCTTCCGCGAACTGCGCGACGGCCTCACGGCGGACGGCCGTACGAAACTCAAGTCGCCCTCGGGCACGCTCTCCACGGCCGAGGCCATCTCCGTGGTGACCAACGGCCTTGCGCTGGCAGCCCACTTCGGCGACGGAGTGCTGCGGCCCGGCGATGTGGCGGCGGGCATTGTGGGCGCGGTGGTCCGCGATCCGGCGGCGGACCGCGTCGTATGGCAGGAGTACCTGGAGGCGGTCGTCCGCGAGCGCGACGGCTGGAAGGACTTCTACCGCGCCTGCCGTGAGGCCGGCGCATGACCGGGCCGCAGCGGGGGGAGCGGCCGGACGGTCCGCTGCTGCTGGGAATCCGCCACCACGGACCGGGGTCGGCGCGCGCGGTGCGCGCCGCGCTGGAGAGTTACGCACCGAGCGCGGTCCTCATCGAGGGCCCGCCGGAGGCCGACGCGCTGGTGCCACTGGCCGGTGAGCAGGACATGCGCCCGCCCGTCGCGCTGCTCGCCCACGTCCCGGACGACCCGGGACGCGCGGCGTTCTGGCCCCTGGCCGAGTTCTCCCCGGAATGGGTGGCCATCCGCTGGGCGCTGAGGCGCGGCGTACCGGTGCGCTTCATCGATCTCCCGGCGGCGCATTCGCTGGCGATGGCGGAAGGGGAGGAGAGGGAGGAGAGGGAGGAGAGGGAGGAGAGGGAAAAGCCAACTGAGGCGCCCGAAGGGGGCGGCGAGCGGGACGGCGCGGGAGCCGACGCCGAAGGGCGGCCGCGTGCGCGGGACGTGCGGGTCGATCCCGTCGGGGCGCTGGCCGAGGCCGGAGGATACGACGACCCGGAGCGCTGGTGGGAGGACGTGGTCGAGCACCGCGGCCTGAACGGCGGCGCGGTGGCTGGGGCGGGCCCGGAGTCCGAACTCGCCGACGTGCTGCGGCCGTTCGAGGCGCTGGCCGAGGCGATGGGGGCGCTGCGGGAGACGTGCGAGGACGCCGGGCGCGACCGGGACGCGGCGCGCGAGGCCCATATGCGGCTGCGGCTGCGCGAGGCGCGGCGGGAGTTCGGGGACGATGTGGCCGTGGTGTGCGGCGCCTGGCACGTACCGGCGCTGGCCCGCAAGGCCACCGTCACCGCCGACCGGCAGCTGCTCAAGGGCCTGCCGAAGGTGAAGGCGTCCATGACCTGGGTGCCGTGGACGCACCGCAGGCTGTCCCGGCGCAGCGGATACGGCGCGGGCATCGACTCGCCCGGCTGGTACGGGCATCTGTTCAGCGCCGAGGACCGGCCCGTCGAGCGCTGGATGACCAAGGTCGCGGGGCTGCTGCGCGCGGAGGACTACACCGTCTCCTCCGCGCATGTCATCGAGGCGGTGCGGCTGGCCCAGGCGCTGGCGGCGATGCGCGGCAGACCGCTGGCCGGGCTCGCCGAGACCGGCGACGCGGTGCGCGCGGTGATGGGCGACGGCTCCGACGTGCCCTCCTCCTTGATCCACGACCGCCTGGTCGTCGGGGAGGTGCTCGGCGCGGTACCGGACGGCGCCCCGGCGGTGCCGCTCCAGCGGGACATCGCCCGCAGCCAGCGCGGCCTGCGACTCAAACCGCAGGCGGCGGAGCGGGAGTTGGAGCTCGACCTGCGCAGGGAGACGGACGCCGCGCGCAGCAGACTGCTGCACCGGCTGGCGCTGCTGGGCATCGGCTGGGGCCGGCCCGCGCACTCGCGCACCAGCACCGGCACCTTCCGCGAGACCTGGCGGTTGCGCTGGGAGCCCGAACTGTCCGTACGGGTCGCCGAGGCCGGGATCTGGGGCACGACCGTGCTCTCGGCGGCCACGGCCAAGGCCGCGTCGGACGCGAGCGAGGCCAGGGCGCTCGCCGATGTGACGGCGCTCGCCGAGCGCTGTCTGCTGGCCGGGCTGCCGGACGCCCTCCCGGTCGTGATGCGCGTCCTGGCGGACCGCGCCGCGCTGGACGCCGATGTGGGCCACCTCGCCCAGGCCCTGCCCGCCCTGGTGCGCTCGGTCCGGTACGGCGATGTACGCGGCACCGACGCCGCCGCCCTGCGCGAGGTCGCGACGGGCCTGGCCGAGCGCATCTTCGTCGGCCTGCCACCGGCCTGCGCGGGCCTCGACGCGGACGGCGCCACCGAAATGCGCGACCACCTCGACGCCACACACCGGGCCGTCTCGCTCCTGACCCAGCCGGTCACGGACGGCGGCACGGACCATGCCGACGCTGCCACTCCCACCGGGAGTTGCGGCGACGAGGAAGGCAGCGCTGCGACTGCCGCCGCCGGCAACGAGGAAGCCGACGCGCCGGGCGCCGGTGGCGGCCGGGGGGTTCAGGAGCGGGTGGCCGAGGGAGGGGAGGGGGCAGAGCATCCGGCCGCTGGCGGGAGGGGTGGCGGTCGGGTGGTCGGTGCTGTGGCTGCCGCTGGCGGTGGCGAAGCGGGCGATGTGTCGGGCGCCGGTAGGGGCCAGGGGTCCCTGGAGGCAGCCGCCGAGGGGGAGGGAGAAGGGCGAGGGGCTGCGGCGGCCGACGGGGGCGGTCTACGGGCGCGCTGGGCGGCTGTGCTGCGGGCGCTGGCTTGCAGGGACCTCGTACCAGGAGGCGTACGGGGGCGGGCGGCCCGACTGCTGTTGGACGACGGGCAGTTGGCGGAGGGGGAGGCCGGGCGGCTGATGGGGCTCGCGCTGTCGCCGGGCACGCCGCCCGCCGACGCCGCCGCGTGGATCGAGGGCTTCGTGGGCGGCGGGGACGGCGGCGGCATGCTGCTGATCCACGACGAGCGGCTGCTCGCTTTGGTCGACGGCTGGCTCCAGGACGTACCGGCGGACGCGTTCACGGACGTCCTGCCCCTGCTGCGGCGGACCTTCGCGGAGTTCGAGCCGGGGGCGCGGCGGACGCTCGGCGAGCTGATACGGCGAGGCCCCGCGGGGGGAGGGGCGGACGGCGATCGCGGCGCCGGAGCGGAGGCGCCCGCGCTGCCCGGGTTCGGTCCGGGCCTGGACCGGGACCGCGCGGCAGCCGTACTGCCCACGCTGAACGCACTGCTGGGTCTGCCGGGATCGGTCAATGAGTGGTCGGGTGCGGTGAGTTGACCGGGGGTCGACGACAGGCAGGGGTGTGGCGGCGGTGGCGGCAGGCGGGAGTGGGGACATGAGAAGGGGGAGCGGGGACATGACGGGGAATGGGGACACGGACGCGGCGGCCGAGCGGTTGCGGCGGTGGCGGATGGTGCTCGGAGGGGGCGGGGCCGAGGGGACCGGCTGCGCGCTGAGCGGGGAGGACGCGGCCATGGACGGCGCGCTGGCCGCGCTCTACGGGAACGGGAAGGGGGACGGGCGCGGGGGGCGTTCGGCCGGGCTCGGGGCGTCGGCGCCCGGCGTGGCCCGCTGGCTGGGGGACATCCGTACCTACTTCCCGACCTCCGTCGTCCAGGTCATGCAGCGCGATGCGATCGACCGGCTGGGGCTGGGCGCGCTGCTGCTGGAGCCGGAGATGCTGGAGGCGGTGGAGGCCGACGTCCACCTGGTGGGGACGCTCCTCTCGCTCAACAAGGCCATGCCGGAGACGACCAAGGAGACCGCACGGGCCGTCGTACGCAAGGTCGTCCAGCAGCTGGAGCGGCGCCTGGCGACCCGTACGCGCTCCACCCTCACCGGCGCCCTGGACCGCTCGGCCCGCATCAGCCGGCCCCGCCACCGGGACATCGACTGGGACCGTACGATCCGCGCGAACCTGAAGAACTACCTGCCCGAGCAGCGCACGGTCGTGCCCGAGCGGCTCATCGGCTACGGCAGGGCCGCGCAGTCGGTGAAGAAGGAAGTGGTGCTCTGCATCGACCAGTCCGGTTCGATGGCCTCCTCGGTCGTCTACGCCTCGGTCTTCGGCGCGGTGCTGGCGTCCATGCGCTCCCTGGCCACCCGCCTGGTCGTCTTCGACACCGCCGTCGTCGACCTCACCGACCAGATCGAGGACCCGGTCGACGTGCTGTTCGGCACCCAGCTCGGCGGCGGCACGGACATCAACCGGGCGCTGGCCTACTGTCAGTCGCGGATCACCCGCCCCGCCGACACGGTCGTCGTGCTCATCAGCGATCTGTACGAGGGCGGGATACGCGACGAAATGCTCAAGCGGGTGGCGGCGATGAAGGCGGCCGGGGTGCGGTTCGTGACGCTGCTGGCGCTGTCGGACGAGGGGGCGCCGTCGTACGACCGGGAGCACGCGGCGGCGCTGTCGGCGCTCGGCGCACCCGCCTTCGCCTGTACGCCCGACCTCTTCCCCGAGGTGATGGCGGCGGCCATCGAGAAGCGGCCGTTGCCCATCCCGGACACGTCGATACCGGACAAGGCGGAGCAACGGTGACAGGAGCCCCAGGGGACTTGCGCGGCCCCAGGCCTGCCGTGCAAGGATCTGCGCATCGCTCGAACGCCCGCGACGCGGGGGGCCATTCGTTCGCCCCGTCGGCCGCCGAGGCCTGAGCACCCCTGTCCCTGCGCGTACTCGTCTCTCTCCCCCCACGCGTCACCGTCCTTACGGGAAGGCCCTCTTCGTGTCCGCCGTGCTTGTCGTACCTGCCGCTGTGCGCCTGCCGCGCACCGTGGCCGTGCGGCGTGCGCTGCTGGCCGGGCTGTTCCTGGTGGGCTTTGTGGTGCTGGCGGTGGTGTGCGGCGGCCGCGCACATGCGGCGGAGGGCGGACCGGGTGAGCCGGACGTGCCGAGCGTGCCGAGCGTCGGGGTAGGCCTTGATGCGGCACCGGCGGCACCGGCGGCACCGGCGGCACCGGCGGCACCGGCGGCACCGGCGGCACCGGCGGCACCGGCGGCTTCCGTCGGCAAGACCGTCTCGTCGTCCGCTCCTGCGCGCGTTCGGCAGCAGCGGGACGCGGTCGTGGGGACGGTTCACCAGCCCGTGGCCGAGGCCGAGCGGTCCACCGCCCGGCACATCGCGCCGGTTGTCCGTACGGCCACCGGACGGACGGCCGCACCCGTCGTGGGCGAGAAGCCCGTGGAACGGGTCGGGCGTGTGGTCCGGGGTGCGCAGGAGGCAGTGCGTGTACCGGGAGCGGTGACGCTGCCCGTACGGATACCGGGCAGCGGTACGGGCCTGGACGGCGGCGACGGCGACGGCGGCGAGCGGACGGTGCCCGGCAGCGGGCCCGAGCGCGGTGCCGGGGCACGGCCCGATGACGGCGATGCAACGCGCGCCGACGGTGTTTCCGGCGCTGAGCATGTGAACCCTTCTCTCCTCAACACACCTTCCTGCGCGCCGAGTTACGGCACGGCGGTGGTCGAGCAGGCGCGGCCCGGGTACGAGCTCGCCGAGCGGTCCCGCATGGCGGAGCGGCAGCAGGGGCCGGGGCACGGCGGTCTTCCCGTGCCGCTTCCGCAGGGGCCCGGTTCGCCGGCCTCCGCCGCCTCGTCGGCCAGTGCCGGCGACGGCCACGGTCCCCGTGGCGGGGACCAGTTCGCCACGGTGCCGGCGGATATGACGCACTTCGGGCTGGTGCCCGGGGGCGTACGCGTGGCGGCTGATGCGCCGACGCGTCAGCGTGCCGGAGAAATTCTCGAATTCCCGGGCTAGGGCAGGCCTTTCCCGTCTGTACGGAACTTTCGCCCGAACGGAACTTCCGGCTGTACGGGACTCCCGTATGCAGTGGATCTGCAGAGGACCTGCCGCGCGGGGGCGGGACAGGTCTGCCCACCCAACTCCCTGAATTCCGAGAATTCCGATTTCGAAGGACGTGACGCGATCATGCGTACGCACATTCGCCGTTCCATCGCCATAGCCACCGCGGCCACCGGCCTGTGGGCCCTGGGCTCCGTCGCCGCCCACGCGGCCGAACTGCCCACCACCCCCGACCTGCCGGCCGCCGGTGACCTCGGCCGGGTGACGGACGGCCTGGGCGCGGGCGACGCGGGCAAGGTCGTCGAGCCCGCGAAGAAGGCGGTCGAGGACGTCCGGAAGGCCACCGACGGCACGCTCCCGAGCGCGCCGAAGCTGCCGACGAACGCCCCGGACCTTCCCGCCAAGCCGCAGCTCCCCACCACCCCGGAGCTCCCCGGTAAGCCCTCCCTGCCCAACACGCCTTCCCTGCCCAACACGCCTTCCCTGCCCGGGACTCCGGGCCTGCCCGGCACCCCCGGCCTGCCCACGACCCCTGACGTCCCCGCCGTGGACGACGCGACCTCCGACGTCCTGCCGCCCGTCGCCCAGCGCGCCGTGGTCAAGGTCGTGCCCGTCACCCAGGGCGCCGTCGGCGGTGTCGGCCGGCTCGGCGGTGACGTGGTCGCGCTGACGACTCCGTACGCGCAGAACCTCGCCACCGCCGTGGTCACCGACGCGCAGGGCATCGCGGCCGACGCCACCACCGGCGCGCAGGGCGTACTCCCGCCCAAGACGGTCCCCACCGTGCCGACGACCCCGGCCGTCCCCACCCTGCCGAACACCCCGGCCGTTCCCACTCTCCCCACCAACGCTCTCCCCACCAACGCCCTGCCCACCGACCTGACAGACCCGGTAAACATTCCGGCCCTGCCCAACCTGCAGCTCCCGGCAACCCCGACGGTTCCGTCCGTCCCGTCCGTCCCGTCCGTCTGAGCCCAGCCCCCCTCCAGGGAACGAGTCCGACGGAACCCGGCGGGCCCGGCGGACTCGTACCCCCTGCGCGCTGAACACCGGCGCTGAGCATCGACGCCGGACATCAACGCCGGACATCGACCCCGAACAGCCGGGCGGCCCACTTTGGGGAGTGGGCCGCCCCCGGCAGTGCCCCGGCAGTTCCGTGGAAGTGCCCCCGCAACAGCGCCCGCGCATCGATCTGTGACCGTAATCACCGCGAGAGTGTGATCTGCGATTTAGGGACCTAGGTCCCACGGCGATAACCTGCGAGACGGACATGCCGCGTACCGGACACCGTGTACGCCTCCCCTGTGACAGCGCCGTCACGTTGCCCTTCGCGGCACGCCCATGAAAACAACGAACCGCGATCACTACGGCGATTCTGAGTAGACAAGGGACGGACGCGCGTGGACCTGTTCGAGTACCAGGCGAGGGACCTCTTCGCCAAGCACGGTGTACCGGTGCTGGCCGGTGAAGTCATCGACACGCCTGAAGCGGCGCGCGCGGCGACCGAGCGTCTTGGCGGCAAGTCCGTCGTCAAGGCCCAGGTGAAGGTCGGCGGCCGCGGCAAGGCCGGCGGCGTCAAGCTGGCCGCCACCCCCGACGAGGCGGTCGCCCGTGCGACCGACATCCTCGGCATGGACATCAAGGGCCACACGGTCCACAAGGTGATGATCGCCGAGCTGTCCCCGGAGATCGAGGCGGAGTACTACGTCTCGTACCTCCTCGACCGCACCAACCGCACCTTCCTCGCCATGGCGTCGGTGCAGGGCGGCATGGACATCGAGGAGGTCGCGGAGAAGACCCCCGAGGCCCTTGCGAAGGTCCCGGTCAACGCCGTCGAAGGCGTGACCATCGAGAAGGCCCGCGAGATCGTGGCCCAGGCGAAGTTCCCGGCCGAGGTGGCCGAGGGTGTCGCCGAGGCGATGGTGACCCTGTGGGACACCTTCGTCGCCGAGGACGCGCTCCTCGTCGAGGTCAACCCGCTGGTGAAGACCAAGGACGGCCGCATCCTGGCCCTGGACGGCAAGGTGTCCCTGGACGCCAACGCCGACTTCCGCCAGCCCGAGCACGAGGCGCTCGAGGACAAGGACGCGGCCAACCCGCTCGAGGCCGCCGCCAAGGCCAAGGGCCTGAACTACGTCAAGCTCGACGGCCAGGTCGGCATCATCGGCAACGGCGCGGGTCTGGTCATGTCGACCCTCGACGTCGTCGCGTACGCCGGTGAGAAGCACTCCGGCGTCAAGCCCGCCAACTTCCTCGACATCGGTGGCGGCGCCTCCGCCGAGGTCATGGCGAACGGCCTGGAGATCATCCTCGGCGACCCGGACGTCAAGTCCGTCTTCGTCAACGTCTTCGGTGGCATCACCGCCTGTGACGAGGTCGCCAACGGCATCGTCCAGGCACTGGAGCTCCTCAAGTCCAAGGGCGAGGCCGTTACCAAGCCGCTGGTCGTGCGCCTGGACGGCAACAACGCGGAGCTGGGTCGCAAGATCCTGAGCGACGCCAACCACCCGCTGGTCCAGCGCGTGGACACCATGGACGGCGCGGCCGACAAGGCCGCCGAGCTCGCCGCGGCTGCGAAGTAAGGGATAGAGGGACTCAGACCACCATGGCTATCTTCCTCACCAAGGACAGCAAGGTCATCGTCCAGGGCATGACCGGTGCCACGGGCATGAAGCACACCAAGCTCATGCTGGGCGACGGCACCAACATCGTCGGCGGCGTGAACCCGCGCAAGGCCGGCACGACCGTCGACTTCGACGGCACCGAGGTCCCGGTCTTCGGCTCCGTCAAGGAGGCGATGGAGAAGACCGGCGCGGACGTCTCCGTCCTGTTCGTGCCGCCGGCCTTCTCCAAGGCCGCCGTCGTCGAGGCGATCGACGCCGAGATCCCCCTCGCCGTCGTCATCACCGAGGGCATCGCGGTCCACGACTCCGCCGCCTTCTGGGCGTACGCGAAGGCCAAGGGCAACAAGACCCGCATCATCGGCCCGAACTGCCCCGGCCTGATCACCCCCGGCCAGTCCAACGCCGGCATCATCCCGGGCGACATCACCAAGCCCGGCAAGATCGGTCTCGTGTCCAAGTCCGGCACGCTGACCTACCAGATGATGTACGAGCTGCGCGACATCGGCTTCACCTCGGCCGTCGGCATCGGTGGCGACCCGGTCATCGGCACCACGCACATCGACGCCCTGGAGGCCTTCGAGGCCGACCCGGAGACCGAGCTGATCGTCATGATCGGTGAGATCGGCGGCGACGCCGAGGAGCGTGCGGCCGACTTCATCAAGGCCAACGTCACCAAGCCGGTCGTCGGCTACGTCGCGGGCTTCACCGCCCCCGAGGGCAAGACCATGGGCCACGCCGGCGCCATCGTCTCCGGCTCCTCCGGCACCGCCCAGGCCAAGAAGGAGGCCCTGGAGGCCGCCGGCGTCAAGGTCGGCAAGACCCCGTCGGAGACCGCCGTGCTCGCCCGCCAGATCCTGGGCGGCTGATCTCCTGCTGCCGTACGGCCGCCACGCGGCCTACGCTGCCTGCCACGGGCCCGTACCTCTTCCCGGGGTACGGGCCCGTGGCATGCGCGCAGCGATGCGGTCACCCCTCGTGTTGTGCGCCAACTACCCGAATCTCGGCGCGAGTTGGTCGTCCCGTACGGCCCTCGGGGCGGTGCGCCCGCTCCTGGCGGCGGGCGGTGGCGTGCGGCGCCGTACGCCGGGCTCGGCCTGCGCCCCCGGCGTGGCCGAGGTGCCGACGGCCGGTTTCTGCTCCGGCGGGTCATAGGCGTCCGGGGTGTTGGCCAGCGTGAAGGCGGTCGCCGCGGCGATCAGCGCGGTCAGGCCCAGCGCCCCCTGCGTCAGCCGCCGGGTGTGCCGCCGGCTCCCGGCCCGTACAGTCCGCGCGGCGGGCGGCGCCACCGGGTGCGCGAGCGCCAGCCGGGTCAGCCGCTCGTGCAGGATCTCGCCCTGCCGCACCGGCGGCTGGCTGCGAAGCCCCAGCTCGGGCAGGCGCGCGGCGACGGCCTCGCGCGCGTGGGTCAGCCGCCCCGCGGTGGCCGGGGTGCTGGCCTCGACCTCGGCCGCGGTCTCGCACAGCCCGAGCCCGACGCCGTCGTGCAGCAGCAGCGCCCGGCGGTACGTCGCGGGCAGCGCCAGCAGCGCGTCCAGCAGTGCGCGGTCGGCGGGCGCGGCGGGCGGCGGCGCGGGCGCGACGGGCGTGGGCCGCTCGGTGATGTGCCGCCGCGGGGCCCTGCGATGCCAGGGCGCCAGCGCGTACTCGTACGCCGCGGCCCGCACCCACCCGGCCGGGTCCCGGTCCACGGCCACCTCGGGCCACCGCTGCCACGCCAGCTGAAACGCCCACTGCACGGCCCGCTGCGCCTGCCGCTGACGGCCCGTCAACAGATACGCCTGCCGGGTCAGCGCCTCGGCGTGCCGCGCGTAGAGCGCGTCGAAGGCGGCGGCGGGGGTGGTGGGGGTGGTGGAGGCATCGAGGTCGGTGGCCTCGGTGGCCTCGATGGTCTTGGTGGCCTTGTGCGGCGTTGTCGACTGTTCGTCATGTTGCTTATGTACGACGGAAGCTGACGCCATGTCGGCCACCGTCTCCGCCGTCGCCGTCTCCACCGTCGCCGTCTCCGCCGGCGGGGCCTCCGGTGGAGACTCCGGCGGGGCATCAGGTGCGGCCTTGGGCGGGGTCTCGCGCGCCGCCGCGGCGGCCGTAGTGGACGCGGGGGAGGTGACCCGCTTGGCCGGTGCCTTGCGCGCGGGGCGCTTCGGCTTCGCCGCGGCCTCGCCCTTCGCGCCCGTACCCGTACCCGCTCCCGTACGGGTACGCGATCCCGACCCCGACCCCGATCCCGACCCTGCCCCTGCCCCCGATCCCGTCCCCGAGCGCGTGCGGGTCCTGCGCCGCGTCGCCGGTCTTTCCTCCGTGGACCCCGAGGGCCGCTCTTCGCTGTCCATCGTCACCGCCGTGCCGCCACCCTTGCGCTGCGTCATGCCCGCCTCTCCGCACGCACAGCCGCCGGGCAGCGGGAGCTCGCACTACCGAACTGTGTGAAAAGGCGCATAGCTACATCTTGTGCGACACGTCGGGCATTCGCCTGCTACGCGGATGAAACGGGTGTTGTTGGCAGCATGGCGGCGTGAGCCAATTGACCGACCGCGGCCCCTCGTTGTCCTCGCGTGGCCGCGCCAGCGCTCAGCGCTCCTCCATGATGGGCACCGCGTTCCTGGGCGGGGCGGTGGCCGCCGGGCTCGGGCTCGGGGCGCTCGCCGTCGTCGTACTGCTGCTGTGGGTCGCCTCCCCCTACCCCGACGACGGCCCCTCACGGGCCCTGCACCTCGCCGCTGACCTGTGGCTTCTCGCACACGGCGGGGATCTCGTACGGACCGTGACGCTCTCCGGTGAACCGGCCCCCGTAGGGGTGACACCGCTGCTGCTGTCCGCCCTGCCCGTCTGGCTGCTGTACCGCGCGGCCCGCCACGCGCTCGCGCCCGCGCCGGGTCCGGCCACGCTCTTTCCCCTGGCCGGCACCACCCACTGGCCGATGCCGCGCGCGGTGCTCGGCTGGCTGCTCACCGGCTATCTGCTCGTCGCCACGGCCGCCGTGCTGTACGCCTCGGAGGGGCCGATGCACGCCGCACCGCTCAGCGCGCTGCTGCACGTACCGGTGCTGGTGGTCTGCACGCTCGCCGCCGCGGCCCGGCGCACGCTGGGCCCTGAGGCGTACGCGATCGTGCCCGCGCCCTTGAGGCGTGCCTGGTCCGAACTCCCGCCCGGCGTCCGGTCGGTGTGCGAGCGCCGCCGGTTCGCCGCCGCGCTGCGGGCCGCGGCGGCGGCCACCGTGGTGCTGCTCGTGAGCGGCGCGCTGCTCACCGCCCTGGCCATCGGGTGGCACGCGGGCGCGGTCGGTACGGCGTTCCTGGAACTGGCCCCCGACTGGTCGGGCCGCCTCACGGTCCTGCTGCTGAGCCTCGCCCTGCTCCCGAACGCCGTCATCTGGGGCACGGCGTACGCGCTCGGGCCCGGCTTCACGGTCGGCGCGGGCAGCACCATCGGCCCACTGGGCGTGGCCGGCTACCCGGTGCTGCCGCACTTCCCCCTGCTCGGTGCCCTGCCCCAGGAGGGTGAGGGCACCCCGCTGACCTGGGCGGTCGCCATCGCCCCGGTCGCCGCCGGTCTGGCCCTGGCCCGGTACGCGTCCCGCCACGACAGCGGATGGCGCGACACCGTCACCACCACCGTCCTGGCCGCAGCCCTCTGCGGCCTGACGACCGCCATGCTCGCCGCCTTCTCCGGCGGCCCCCTGGGCACCACCGACCTGTCCACCTTCGGCCCCACCCCCTGGCTGACAGGCCTCACCACCACCGCCTGGACCACCCTCATCGCCCTCCCCACCGCTCTGACCCTCCGCACCTGGCGCCTCCGCACCTCACCCCCCACCCCGGCCCACAGCCCCTCCGCCGAGCCCGACACCCCGTCCACTACGTCCGACACCCCGCCCGCCACGGACCGCGGGCCGTCCGCCTTCGGCCACTCGCCGTCGGCGCACCGCCCTGTCCCGGATCGCCCGTCTTCCCCGCCTCGCCCGGCGGCGCCCGGCCCGCACCCGGGCCTTCGGGAATCCGAGCCCGAGCCTGAGCCCGGCCTCGTACAGCCCGCCCCGGACCGAACCTCCCAGGAGGGACCGCAGTCCCCGCCTCGCCCGGCGGCGCCCGGCCCCCATCCGAACCTTCGGGAATCCGAGCCCGAGCCTGAGCCCGGCCTCGTACAGCCCGCCCCGCACCGAGCCCCCCACGAGGGACCGCACCCCCCTGCCTCCTCCTCGGGCGGGACCCGGCGCGAGGAGGCGTACGGGGAGGCGGGCGGGGCTGTGTACGGCGGGAGGGCCGATGTGGCGCGCGAGGCGGAGCGGGCGGAGCGCTACGAGGAGATGCGGACGGCCTACTACGGGGCGGAGCCCAGGGCAGTCCACGGGGCGGAGTCCGGGGCGCTCCGCGGGGCGGAGCCCGGGGCAGTCCGCGGGTCGGAGTCCGGGGTGACCTCCGAGGTGGGCATCGGAGGGCTGTCCGCGGAGGTCGGTGAGGTGTTGGCGGAGGGGGCTGCGGGCGAAGGGCAGGGCAGGGGGGAGCGGGGGACGGGGCGTGAGGCGAGGCGTGTGGGGCGGTGGGGGCTGTTGTCCCGAAAGGGGCGGAAGCAACGGTTGGGGCGCGGGGCGGGAGCGTACGACCCGGATCCGTACGGGCTCGATCCACATGAGCCGGAAGAGGGGGAGCCCGATCCGTACGGGTCCGACCCGTACGGGCTGGAGATGGACGACGCGGACAGCGGGCGGGACCCGTGGCATGACGCGGGGGCGCGTGAGGCGCGGTGGGCCGCGCTGCGGGAGTTCTCCGGGGGGCTGATGCCGGAGTTCACGCCGGACCCGTCGCGGGGGACCGGCGAGAACCAGGGCGAAGACGGGGGCGAGAACGGGGGCGAGAACGAGAGTGGAGGTGGGCGCCGGGGCCGGGGCGAGTGACGCGGCGGCCCCGGCGCGGCGTCAGCGCTGGGTGCTCAGCAGCGGGCGGAGCTGCTTGGGCAGGAGGGTTTCGCAGGACTGGCGGGAGGACTGGGTCAGCGCGTCCTCCACGCAGGTGAAGTAGTCGCGGTAGGCGAGCTGGACCGTGAAGGTGGCGATCACGATGACCAGCGCCAGGCTCGCCGTGACCAGGCCGCCGATCGCCGCCGTGGCCTGCGGCCGGGACGGCGAGGAGGAGGCCGGAGCCGCTGCCGTACCGGCGCCCTCGCCGGTCAGTGCCACCGCGCCCGGCTTGGGCGCACGCGGCTTGGCCCGCAGCGAGCTGATGCCCCAGTACAGCGCCAGCGACCCGAGCAGCAGTGACACCTCGGGCAGGCTGAACAGCACGAAGAAGAACGCCCACATCCCCGAGAGCAGGGCGTAGCGCGCACGCCGCTGGGCCGGGTCGGTCGGGTCCCAGCGCAGCCCGCCGGAGCCGCCGGGCCCACCGGCGCCGCCCTGCCCCTGCTGCCCGCCGCGCCCGCTGCCGGGCCGGTTGCCGAAGCCGCCGCCCTGGCGCCCCGGCTGCTGGCTGCTCCACTGGCTGCCCCAGGCAGGCGTCCGCTGGTCCTCGGACTGGTCGGGCCGCTCCTCGTCGCCGTCCTGGCCCGACCCCTGCGAGGAGGCGGGCCTGCGGGGCTGCCACGCCTGCTCGGGGGCGTCGGCCGGAGGCGGCGCGAAGGGGTTGTCCCGCTCGCGGTCGGAGTCCTGGGGGGAGTCCGGGGAAGGGGAGGACGACTTGCGCTCCCGCAGCACGACCGTCCCCGGGGCGGTGGCGGGCAGCGGGAGGAGGAGGGCCGCGCGGCGGCGTCGGTCCGGCATCTGGAGTGAGTCTTCCCCTTGTTGTCTTGTCCGTTGCGTCACATCCGGCCCGTTCAACGGACGGCGGGGCGCGCGGATACCACGAACTGCGTGCGTTCTCAGGCCCGACGCTACCTCCCGCGCCCGCCCCCGTCCCGTGGGGGCCGTTCGGTGTGCCGGTATCGTTGCTGACGGCCGGCCCCTTCGTAGGGTTCCCCGTATTTCTGCGACCCATGACTTCGTACGACCGTACAAGTCGGTGAGCGGGTGAGCGGTGGCAGCAGGGCGCCGACCGGAACGTTGCCCGCAAGACAGCAGTACTCGCGCGAGAAAGAGCGCCGCCGTGGCTTCCTCACCGTCCCCAGCCCGACTCGTCGTGCTCGTCTCCGGTTCGGGTACGAACCTGCAGGCCCTGCTCGACGCCATCGCCGCGCAAGGGGCCGATGCCTACGGCGCCGAGATCGTGGCCGTAGGCGCCGACCGCACCGGAATCGCAGGCCTGGAGCGTGCCGAGCGCGCCGGTCTGCCCACCTTCGTCTGCCGGGTCAAGGACCACGCCGACCGTGCGCAGTGGGATGCGGCGCTGGCCGCGGCCACCGCCGCCCACGAGCCGGACCTGGTCGTCTCGGCCGGCTTCATGAAGATCGTGGGCAAGGAGTTCCTGGCCCGCTTCGGCGGCCGGTTCGTGAACACCCACCCCGCGCTGCTCCCCAGCTTTCCCGGTGCCCACGGCGTACGCGACGCGCTCGCGTACGGCGCGAAGGTGACCGGGTGCACCGTCCACTTCGTCGACGACGGCGTCGACACCGGCCCGATCATCGCCCAGGGCGTGGTCGAGATCCGGGACGAGGACGACGAATCCGCGCTCCATGAGCGCATCAAGGAAGTCGAGCGAAGGCTGCTCGTCGATGTCGTGGGGCGTCTGGCCCGTAACGGCTACCGCATTGAGGGACGAAAGGTACGTATCTCGTGACCGCCACCGCCGAAGGTACGAAGCGGCCCATCCGCCGCGCGCTGGTCAGCGTCTACGACAAGACGGGTCTGGAGGAGCTGGCGAAGGGGCTGCACGCGGCGGGTGTCCAGCTCGTCTCCACCGGCTCGACCGCCGGGCGGATCGCCGCGGCCGGGGTGCCGGTCACCAAGGTCGAGGAGCTGACGGGCTTCCCCGAGTGCCTGGACGGGCGGGTCAAGACCCTGCACCCGAAGGTGCACGCGGGCATCCTGGCCGACCTGCGTCTTGAGGACCACCGCAACCAGCTGGCCGAGCTGGGCGTCGAGCCCTTCGACCTGGTCGTCGTGAACCTCTACCCCTTCCGCGAGACCGTGCAGTCGGGGGCCACCCCCGACGAGTGCGTCGAGCAGATCGACATCGGCGGTCCGTCGATGGTGCGCGCCGCCGCCAAGAACCACCCCTCGGTCGCGGTCGTCACCAGCCCCAAGCGGTACGCGGACGTGCTCGCCGCGGTCCAGGGCGGCGGCTTCGAGCTGGGCGCCCGCAAGCGGCTGGCGGCCGAGGCGTTCCAACACACCGCCGCGTACGACACCGCCGTGGCCTCCTGGTTCACCAACGCCTACGCGCCGGAGAGCGAGACGGCATCCGGCAGCGGCTCCGCCGCGGGCGGGCTCCCCGAGTTCATCGGCGAGACCCTGGAGCGCAAGTCGTCCCTGCGCTACGGCGAGAACCCGCACCAGGCGGCCGCGCTGTACGTGGACGGCCAGCCGGGCGGGCTCGCCAACGCCGAGCAGCTGCACGGCAAGGAGATGTCCTTCAACAACTACGTGGACACCGAGGCCGCGCGCCGCGCCGCCTTCGACCACGACGAGCCGTGCGTGGCGATCATCAAGCACGCCAACCCCTGCGGTATCGCGGTCGGTTCGGATGTCGCCGAGGCCCACCGCAAGGCGCACGCCTGCGACCCGCTGTCCGCCTTCGGCGGCGTGATCGCGGTCAACCGTCCCGTCTCCGCCGCCATGGCCGAGCAGGTCGCCGAGATCTTCACCGAGGTCATCGCGGCTCCGGCGTACGAAGACGGCGCGGTGGAGATCCTCGCCAAGAAGAAGAACATCCGCGTCCTGAAGGTCGAGGGCTCGCCGCACCAGCCGGGCGACGTGAAGTTCATCTCCGGCGGCGCGGTCGTCCAGCACACCGACCTGTTCCAGGCCGAGGGGGACGACCCGGCGAGCTGGACGCTCGCCACCGGAGAGGCCCTGTCCGAGGGGGAGTTGGCCGAGCTGGCCTTCGCCTGGAAGGCCTGCCGCGCGGTGAAGTCCAATGCGATCCTGCTCGCCAAGGACGGCGCCTCGGTCGGCGTCGGCATGGGCCAGGTCAACCGCGTGGACTCCGCCAGGCTCGCGGTCGAGCGGGCCGGCGAGGAGCGCGCCCGCGGCTCCTACGCCGCCTCGGACGCCTTCTTCCCCTTCCCCGACGGCCTGGAGATCCTGACGGCCGCGGGCATCAAGGCCGTGGTCCAGCCCGGCGGTTCGGTCCGCGACGACCAGGTCGTGGAAGCCGCCAAGCAGGCAGGCGTCACGATGTACTTCACCGGCACGCGCCACTTCTTCCACTGAGCCGCCCGCTGACGAGCGAGCCCCCGTACCGGAACTCCGGTACGGGGGCTCGGCCTTCGCGCCGTACGGTCAGGCCTGTGGCTGTTGCTCAGCAGTCGGCCCAGCGGTGTCCGCGCAGGGGCGGCCCGCCGGGGAGGCTGTGCACAGAACCTGGCGCAGCGCAGAACACGTTGCCGGAGTAGTTCGGCAACGTGTAAATCGCGACCGCGAGACGGCCGTTGTTGAACACCGACGCGACGGGCTTGCTGTGCAGCCAGGGACAGACACCGGGCTCCGCAAACCAGTCGGCGGCGTCCGCGTCGTCCCATCAAGTCCCCCCAGCGTTGGGTGTATTTGGTGAGGTTGCTCCTCGTGCTGACGGGCACGCAACCCGCGCGCGGCCGGAGGTCCGCATACCGAAGGCCCCCGACCCGCAGGGTGCGGGGCGAGGGCCTTCGGGGGAGATGCCGGGTGCGGCGATGGGTCAGTAGCGGGGGCGGGTGAACCACGCCTTGCCGTCCGCCTTGGCCGCGAAGACGACGACCAGGATCGAGATGACGAAGTTGGGGATGCCGATGATGCCGATCGCGTAGGGGATGCTGAGTGCGATGGAGACCGAGCCGAAGACGATCGAACCGATGCGTATGCCGTTTCCGCCCTTGGAGTACTGCACGGCGAGCACGGTGCCGACCGCGGCGTAGATCGCCATCAGGATGACGGAGAAAATCAGCGCGCCCTTGCCGAGGTTGAGCAGACCCTGGTCGCTGGAGGAGCCGTAGGTCGACGCCACGTCGTTGAGCCGGTTCATCTGGATGACCGACATGATGATGCCGATGATGCCGTGGGCGGCCATCACGAACAGCAGGACGCGGCCGGCCTTGACGTTGCCGGGCATCACGTTGGGCACCGGCATGCCAGGCATGCCCGACATCCCCGCCGGTCCACTGGGGTAAGCCGCGTACGGCTGCGGCTGCTGCGGGTAGCCGTAACCGGGCTGCGGCTGACCCTGCGGGGGACCGTAGGGGTTGTTCTGGTTCGGATAGCTCACGAGCGGTGTCCTTCGGGCGGCTTGAGCGGATGTAAGGGAATTCTAAGGGGGGGTTCGCGCCGCGGACACGGAAATTCGCAGGCCCCCACGAGGGGGCCTGCGAAGGGTGGCGGCGCAGGAGTGTTACTGGCTGCGGACGACGACCGTGCTGACCATCTTGTCGGCGAAGGTCTGGGCCTTTTCGTCCCAGGCGGGCCACAGGAAGCCGAGGTAGCAGGGCAGGACGTCCAGGATGTGGCAGATGCGGCGCAGGAAGGCCATGCCGAAGCCGACGGGCTGGCCGGTGGCCTCGCTGACCAGGCGGATGCCCATGGCCTTCTTGCCCGGGGTCTGGCCGGTGGAGCCTTCCTTGACCAGGAGCCAGATGCCCAGGCCGATGCTGAGCAGCGACACCAGGATGATGACCACCAGCAGGCCGCCGGCGATGCCGGTCGCGGTGCGTGAAGATTCGCTGATCGCGTCGTTCATGCACTGGCTGTAGTCGGGGGCTCCGGGGGCGCACTGCGAGGTGTCCGGGACCGCGGCCGAGGCCGCGCCCACCGCGCCGAAGAAGGCGATGCACATCACGATGGTGGGGAGCAGGCCGACGATGAGGTAGTCGATCAGGAAGGCGCCGGCGCGCTGGCCCCAACTCGCGTACCCCTGCGGCATACCTCCCATTTGGGGCATACCGCCCATTTGGGGCTGCTGCTGGTAAGCAGGAGCGGCCTGCTGCTGGGGGAAGCCGTAACCGGGCTGCTGCGGAGCGGCGGGCTGCTGCTGCGGGTAACCGTAGGGCTGGGCCGGGGGCGCCTGCTGGGGGTAGCCGTAGCCGGGCTGGGCCTGCTGGGGCTGGCCGTAGGGGGCCTGCGGGGGCTGCTGGCCGTACGGGCCCGGCTGCCCCTGCGGCGGCTGACCGTAGGGATTGTTCGGGTCGCCGAAACTCATGGTGGGGGTTCCTCCGTTGTGTCAGTGGGGGACGACGCGGCGTGCTCGGAGGAATGAAGGGATTCAGTGGCCCGCCCCCGATGATGCCTGCGGCACTGGGCGGCAATCTTTCTAGCAGCGCAATATCGTTGTCCAGTCAAGATCTCAAGGCGTTGTCCAAGTGCAATGATCAACTTTGCCCGTTGCCGCGCCGTTGCCGGGGCGCGGCCCGCCGCCCGCCGCCCGGGGTGTGCGCCGACCGGAGGCCGCAGCGCGCCCTGATTGGAACGGGGACCGGCCCATCCGGGAGGATGGGGTCATGAGCGCCCAGATTCTCGATGGCAAGGCCACCGCCGCCGCGATCAAGTCCGAACTCTCCGCCCGCGTGGAAGCGCTGAAGGCCAAGGGCGTGCAGCCCGGCCTGGGCACCCTCCTGGTCGGCGACGACCCGGGCAGCCGCTGGTACGTCAACGGCAAGCACCGCGACTGCGCCCAGGTCGGCATCGCCTCCATCCAGCGCGAACTGCCCGACACCGCAACGCAGGAGGAGATCGAGGCGGTCGTACGGGAGCTCAACGACAACCCGGAGTGCACCGGCTACATCGTCCAACTCCCGCTCCCCAAGGGCATCGACACCAACCGCGTCCTGGAGCTGATGGACCCGGCCAAGGACGCCGACGGGCTGCACCCGATGAGCCTGGGCCGCCTGGTGCTGAACGAGCCCGGGCCGCTGCCGTGCACCCCGCACGGCGTCATCGAGCTGCTGCGCCGCCACGGCGTGGAGATCAACGGTGCGCACATCGTGGTCGTGGGGCGCGGGATCACCGTCGGCCGCTCGATTCCGCTGCTGCTGACCCGTAAGTCCGAGAACGCCACGGTCACGCAGTGCCACACCGGCACCCGCGACCTGTCCGCGCACCTCAAGCAGGCGGACATCATCGTCTCCGCGGCCGGTGTGCAGCACATCATCAAGCCGCAGGACGTCAAGCCCGGCGCGGCCGTGCTGGACGTCGGCGTCAGCCGCGACGCCGAGGGCAAGATCGCCGGCGATGTGCACCCGGACGTCGCCGAGGTGGCGGGCTGGATCTCCCCGAACCCCGGCGGGGTCGGCCCCATGACCCGCGCACAGCTGCTGGTCAATGTCGTGGAAGCCGCCGAGCGCGCCGCCGCCGGCTGACCGGGAAAGGCTGCCTGCCATGGGTGCCGAAGCGCATTCGGACGGGGCGTCCGAGCCGCAGGGCCGGCCGTCACGACGGTTTCCCCTGATCACCCGGGACACGGCGCGGCCGGAGGGCGGCGGCCGGGCCGCCTCCGGCGACGCCCCCGCGCCCGCCCGCCAGTGGCCGCTGCTGGCGGTCATGGGCGGGGTGGGCGTCGGGCTGCTGATCGTCGCCTTCGACGCGTTCCGTATCGGGACGATCCTGATCGGGCTGTCGCTGCTGGCCGGGGCGGTGCTGCGGTGGGCGCTGCCGTCGGTGGGGATGCTGGCCGTACGGTCCCGGTTCACCGACATGGTCACCTACGGGGGGCTCGGCTTCGCCATCGTGATGCTGTCGCTGATGGCGCAGCCCAAGCCGTGGCTGCACATTCCGTTCCTGGACGACGTGGTGCACCTCACCGTGCGGTGAGGGCCGCGGGGCGAGGGCTGCGAGGATCACGAGGGCTGCGAGGGCCGCGAGAGCTGCGGCGATGGCGAGGGCTGCGGCGATTGCGGGGGCCGCGAGGGCTGCGAGAGGGGTGCGCGCGAGGCCGGTGAGAGAGTCTCGGCATCAAGTATCTTGATGCCGAGATAATTCGGTGCTTCACTGTCCCACGACGGTTCGCCGTCACTTGCGTCACGCACGTCATCCAGCCGACCGGTGCCCGCCGCGCGAGCGCGCCGACCGGCGCAGCGCGAGAGGGACGTACCACTCCATGGCCAAGATCCAGGTAGCCAACCCTGTCGTCGACATCGACGGCGACGAGATGACCCGCATCATCTGGCAGGACATCAAGGACCGGCTGATCCTGCCGTACCTCGATGTCGAGCTGAAGTACTTCGACCTCGGCATCGAGCACCGCGACGCCACCGGCGACCAGGTCACCGTGGACGCCGCGCACGCCATCCAGGAGTACGGCGTCGGGGTCAAGTGCGCGACCATCACGCCGGACCAGGCGAGGGTGGAGGAGTTCGGCCTCAAGGCGATGTACCGCTCGCCCAACGGCACCATCCGCAACATCCTGGGCGGAGTGATCTTCCGCGAGCCCATCCTCATGAACAACGTGCCGCGGCTGATCCCGGGCTGGACCCGGCCGATCGTCGTCGGCCGCCACGCGTTCGGCGACCAGTACCGTTCCACCGACCTGAAGGTCCCCGGCGAGGGCACGCTGACCATGACCTTCACGCCGAAGGACGGCTCGGACCCGGTCGAGCTGGAGGTGTACGAGTTCCCCGGCGCCGGTGTCGCGCTGTCGATGTACAACCTCGACGCGTCCATCCGCGACTTCGCTCGCGCGTCCTTCCGCTACGGCCTGGCCCGGGACTTCCCGGTCTACCTGTCCACGAAGAACACGATCCTGAAGAAGTACGACGGCCGCTTCAAGGACCTCTTCCAGGAGGTCTTCGACGCCGAGTTCAAGGCCGAGTTCGACGCCAAGGGGCTCACCTACGAGCACCGGCTGATCGACGACATGGTCGCCTCCGCGCTGAAGTGGTCGGGCGGCTACGTCTGGGCCTGCAAGAACTACGACGGTGACGTCCAGTCCGACATCGTCGCGCAGGGCTTCGGCTCGCTGGGCCTGATGACCTCGATGCTGATGTCGCCCGACGGCCGCACGGTCGAGGCCGAGGCGGCGCACGGTACGGTCACCCGCCACTACCGGCAGCACCAGAGCGGCCGGAAGACCTCCACCAACCCCATCGCCTCGATCTTCGCCTGGACCCGCGGCCTGGCCCACCGCGGCAAGCTCGACAACACCCCGGAGGTCACCCGCTTCGCCGAGACCCTGGAGCGGGTCTGCATCGAAACCGTCGAGAGCGGCCGGATGACCAAGGACCTCGCCCTGCTGGTCGGCACCGACACCCCGTGGCTGACCACGGAGGAGTTCCTGGACGCGATCGACACCAACGTGCAGAAGGCGATGGCCGATCACTGAGCGCACCGCTGACGCGCGACGGCGGCCCGTCCTCTCCCCCGTATGAGAGGACGGGCCGCCGGTCGGCTCAGGTCAGCAGCCGGTCCAGGAGTTGGACCAGATGGTCGGCAGGTTGCTGCCGATGTTCCGCCAGCCGGTCTGCTTGTTCAGCGTGTACGCGGGCTCGCCGAAGTTCTTGTAGCGGTAGACGACCGCCTTCTTGCACTGGGTGCCGTTGTTGTAGGCCGACTTCGGCTTGTTGAAGGCGCCGCCGTACCGCTGGAGGTTCGCGTTCTTGTCCTTGACCTTCTTCACCTGGCCCTTGTAGTTGGCCTTGGGGTACACGCACAGGTAGCCACGCGGGCAGTTGCGCGGTGCGGCCTGCGCGGTCGCGTCCGCTTCCTGCTGCTGCGCGGTGACCGTCGTCCGCTTCGCGGGCGCCGGCTCGGCCGAGGCGCTGGCGATGGGTGCCAGTGCGAGGCCGCCGGTGATGGCCGCAGAGGCGGTGATGAGCGTGAGGCGCTTGCGTACCTGCATGCTGGGGTTCCTCCCCCGTGAGTCGGGACGGCGGCCCGGGGTGGACCGGGCCGCCCGGTGTGCAGGACAGACTCTGATGCGACAGTTCGGTAACTGCCAGTGGATGGCGCGGGATGGGGTGGGGGTGGGACGTCCCAGGGGCTGACCTGCGGGGATGCGGGGTCCCACGGGGCGTTGGTGGGACGGGCGGGGACGCGGGAGGTGTCCGGAAGTGGTGCCCGAGGTGGTTGAGGGTGGGAACCGATGCGGGTGCGTCGCCATCATGTGCGGCAAAGGAGGCTCACGGCCTCGGGGGAATAGTCGCGCGTATGGGGTGGAACATGGCGCGTTGGAAAGAATTGCCCGACTCGCTCGATTCTCGGGTGCGTCAACTGGTCGTACAGCTGCGTCGGTTGAAGGACCACAGCGGTCTCGGTCTGGCCTCGTTGGCGGCCAAGACGTCCTACAGCCGGTCCTCGTGGGAGCGCTATCTCAACGGCAAGGCGCTGCCGCCGCGGGAGGCGGTGGAGGAGCTGGCGCGGGTGTGCGGCGCGGAGCCGACCCGGCTGCTGGTGCTGCACGAGGTCGCGGCCGAGGCGTGGCCGCAGGAGCCACGGGAGGGGGCGGCGCCGCCCGGCGAGGCGGACGAGCTCGAAGGCGGTGCGCCGCGCAAGGCGCGGCGGACCGAGGTGATCGTCGGCGCGGTGATCGTCGTGGTGGCGGCGCTGGCCGTCGGGCTGCTGGCGGCCGAGCCGTGGGAGGACGACGCCAAGGACGGCGTGGTGGCCGCGGGCGGCCGCGAACCCGGTGAAGGGCAGCGGCCGTTCGTCTTCAAGCAGGGGCGGGACCATCCGTGCCGGGTCGTACGCAAGGACGGCGCGCTGGGCGCGGGCTACAGCGCGACCCGCGAGACGCTGATGGACCTCAAGAGCTCGGGCTGGGAGGTGCTGGAGGCCCAGTGCCTGCTGCGCCACCACGGCTACGACCCGGGCATAGCGGACGGCTCCTACGGGCCGAATTCCAAGAGCGCCGCCACCCGCTTCCAGAAGGACCACAAGCTGCCGCCGGACGGAATAGTGGGCCCCGACACGTGGGGGGTGCTGCGCCGGTGAGCGGCGGGCACGTACCGCCCGAGTGCCACCGGCTGGCCTGTGCGCTGCGCGAGTTGAGGGAGCGTACGGGGCTGAGCATGGCCGCGCTGGCCGAGCGGACGCCGTACAGCAAGTCGTCCTGGGAGCGCTATCTCAACGCCAAGAAGCTGCCGCCCCGGCAGGCCGTCGACGCGCTGTGCGCGCTGGCGGGCGAGCCCGCTGGGCGGCTGCTGGCGCTGTGGGAGCTGGCGGAGCAGGCCTGGAGCGGGCGGGCCGGGGCCGCGCCGGTGCCCCACGAAGGGCCGGGGACCAGGCCCAATGGAGGGGCGGGGCCCCGTGAGGAGCCAGGGCGCGGTGAAGTGGCCGAGGGGCGGCGGGGGTTGCTCGGCTCGCGCCGGATGCTGCTCGCGCTCGCCGGCGCCGTGGCCGCCGCTGCCGTGGCCGTACCCCTGCTGGTGGGGGGCGGTGCGAAGACCGGCGGGCGGCAGGCGCCCGGGAGCCTGGGGGCGGCGCCGACCTACTCGCAGTCCTACGAGCCGGGCTGCAAGGGGGAGGAGTGCGAGGGGGAGAACCCGCAGGACAAGGGGTGCGGTGCGCAGAACGTGGTGCGCAATGTCCTGGTGAGGACGGCACGCGGCGGGCAGCGCCTGGAGATCCGTTACGCCGACCAGTGCGCGGCGGTGTGGGCGCGGGCCATGGACCTGAAGGTGGGGGACCGGGTCGAGGTGACCGTACCGGGCGCCCGCCCCAAGTCGGTCCGGGCCGCGAACGAGAAGGACACCGAGCTGTATCTCTCGACGCCGATGACGGCGACCGAGAAGCCCCGGCGGGCCACGGTCTGTCTGATCCCGGGCGGCGTCGGGCGCCGGGAGTGCTTCACCCCGCCCCCGGCGGCCACCGCCTAGGGCAACTCCCCTGAGGTCAGGGCCGAGTTCAGTGCGGCATATCGGCTCGAAAACGGGCGGCGCACTGCCCGCGGGCGCTCCATAGGGGGCGTACGCGGGGCGGTGCGCAATGCCCGAATGCTCCCGTGCGCCCCCTACATGGGAACTGGCATCCTGGCTGAGGGCATCCCTCTGGGTAGCCACTCTGACGGACCTCGGGGGTGTCACGTCACGATGCACGGCGACATGTGAGCACGCAGCACGGAACGACGCACGTACGCGCATATGGGGGGAATAGGGGGAGGCAATGCCTCGCTGGAGGGCGCTACCGGAAGAACTCGACCCGCAGGTCCGGGAGTTCGCAGGTCAGCTACGCAGACTCGTGGAACGCAGCGGGCTGAGCGTGGCCGCCGTCGCGGACCGTACCGGCTACAGCAAGACCTCATGGGAGCGCTATCTCAACGGCCGGCTGCTGCCACCGCAGCGCGCGGTCGTGGCACTGGCCGAGGTGACGGGTGCGAACACGGGCCATCTCACCACCATGTGGGAGCTGGCCGAACGCGCCTGGAGCCGCTCGGAGATGAGACACGACGTCACCATGGAGGCGATCCGGGTGGCGCAGGCGCGCGCGGCCCTGGGGGAGTTCGGCCCCGCGCCCGCCGGCAGCAAGAGCAAGGGCAAGGGCGAGGCCAAGAGCGAGGGCGCGCAGAAGCCGAAGGGCTGGGAGTGGGGGCGCGGCCGCGGCGGGAGCACCGGAGTCGACGAGGGCGCGCGGCCGGGGCAGGTCACCGCGATGCCCGGGGTGCCCTCGCAGCGCCGGGGCGCGACGCCGCCGGGGGCGGCCGAGACCGCCGGGCCCGCGGC